>NZ_WWSA01000004.1:0-241490 GCF_009875615.1 Dorea sp. BIOML-A1 | reverse complement strand
GTGACATTTGGCAAAGGAAAATATCGATTAAGGCATGTACAGGCATATCTCGGCAGTCTGCCGGAACGGTCAGAATTATTGTATCAGTCAGAAATCCAGGTGGACAAAAAACAGACAGAAGATAACGTGATCCAGGGGACGATTCATGTAAAGAAAGATGGATGGTTTATTACGTCCATCCCTTATGATAAACATTTTAAAATGTTTATTGATGGAAAAGAAACAAAGATACAAAAAGTGAATACGGCATTTCTAGGGTGTAAGATCGAAAGTGGTAACCATGAAGTGAAGATCATCTATCATGCTCCGGGGACAATAACAGGAAAAATCCTGTCTTTGATCGGAATGGCAGGATTTTTGTCACTGCTTGTCAGGGAAAAAAGAAAGAACAGAAGGAAGTTTATTCCACGGTAATAATTAAGAAACGCTGGTGAATAAGTTGCGTATAAAGGAGGCTTATACTATACTGGAAGTAGAAAAGATTCCCAAAGGTGAGGATTTGTAGAGAGGGGGGATCTCGTGAAACGGAACACCAGACAGCTTTATTTGATGATTTTTGTATTTGCGATAATCATAGCGGCCTATTCCTGCCGGCTGTTGGCCTGGTTTAATATGGGTGGGAATTATCCCAGCTATGTTCGTGCTGCATTGTATTTATTATTGTTTGTCTTGTGGGGGTATTCTCTGGATCAGAGAATCATTCAGAAACCGGTGTTGCACTGTCTTCGACTGATGGATGTCCTGATGCTTATCTGGCTGACTCTGCGTACTTTGAAATATGAGGTGGTTACAGATATGACCGTGGCACGTTATCTGTGGTATCTTTATTATCTGCCGATTATTTTTATTCCACTGTTGGGTGTATATATTGCGATTTTTTTGGGAAAGTCAGAGAATTATCAACTTTCGAAAAAAAGCTGGCTATTATCTTTGATTCCGGCGGCACTGTTTTTGGCTGTTATTACAAACGATCTTCATCAGCAGGTATTTGTATTTGAAAGTGGAATACCGGGAGTGCCGGATAACAAGGTGTTCTTCCATCGTCCGGTCTACTTTGTGATTCTTGTATGGGTAGTTGGCTGTGTGTGTTTCTCTATTGTTCAGCTTTTGAAAAAAACCAGACTTCCAAGTATTGGAAAAAGGAGAATGATGCCTTTTGTCATAAGCTGTGTGATGCTTTTGTATGGAGTGCTTTATCTTTTAGGATTTCAGGTTGTCCGTGACGTTTTTGGAGATATGAATGTAATGTTTTGTCTCTTTTATGCGGCGATATACGAAAGCTGTATCCACTGTCGAATGATACAGTCTAACACAGGGTATGTTGAATTGTATGAGGCAACAACTCTGGCATCCTGTATCGCAGATCAAAATGGTCATATTCTGCTTCGTTCCCGCACAGCCGGAGAGAATATGGTATGTCCACAGGAGGGTGAAAGTATCGTCTGTCCGGATGGAATGCGCATTTCAGCAGCACCGGTTAAAGATGGTTTTGTTATCTGGGGAGATAACGTGCAGCATTTGACGGAACTCCGTGCCCGGCTTGATGAGAATAAGAGAAAAAAAGAGAATAATAAAAAGAAATTAAAGGATGCCTATTTAGTACAGAAGCAACTGTATGAACTGACTGAAAAGAACCATATTTATGATGAATTGGAAGAAAAACACAAGAAGCAGACCGAACGAATAAAGGAGCTTCTTGAACAGTGCAGGAATGCGAAGCCTCCGAAAATGCGGGAGCACATGAAAGAGATCCTGCTGCTCGGTACTTATATCAAGCGAAGCGCAAATCTGTATTTTCTGTCTCAGGAATACGAAAAGCTTCCGCAGCAGGAACTTAGGCTTACGATCGATGAACTGGTGCGCGCGATGAATTCCTGCGAAGTCGAATGTGGTGTGGTCTATTTAACCACAAAACCGATAGCATCCAAAGAGGTTGAGCGCCTGTTTGAACTATTGAAAACAATAATGGAAATGACAATAAGTGAGCTGCATTCACTATTCATTTCTGTGTCTGATCAGGAAATGAATCTGTCCGTGGAATGTATGACTGACTTGTCCGAAATTGCCTCTGCGGAGGTGATGGTATGCAGGGAGGATGGATTATGGCTGATTCGTACATTGATAGGAGGAGAGGCAAATGCGTAGATTGAGGCGTTTCGGGTTTAATCGTATCAAAGAAGGATTTGATCAGCTTCCAACGGCAGTCTGCTTTTTTGACAGCAGAGGGGGGATTGTGCTTTGTAACAGGCAGATGTATCGTCTGAGTCATTATTTATTTGAAAGTGATATGCAATACCTTGGTGAAGTTGAGATGGCACTTGCTTTTCCACCGGAAGGTATTCTGCGGTTTTCGAATATGGAAAGTACGTATCGTTTTCCGGATAACACCATATGGCAGTTTGAAAAAACAGAAGTAACGGATCGGTACGGGGAGAATTACATTCAGCTTACAGCCGCAGATGTTACAGAATTATGCCATGCGCTGGAGCAGCTTTTTATAGATAACAAGAAGCTTGCAGAAGATGAAGAAAATTTGCGCAAGCTTTCTGAAAATGTAGAGAAAATAGCCAGGGAGAAGGAACTTTTTGCTGCAAAATCCGAAATGCATGATAATCTCGCAGCCAGTATTATAGTGATGAAACAGTTCCTTTCCGGAGATTTTGACGGAATCGATGCGGAGACTGTTCTGCAGGAATGGGAGAAAACCATTGCTTTCAGGGAGACAGAGCATTTACCGGCAAAGAAGAAACTGTTTGACAGTGCAAGAAGCAGTGGGGTGCGTGTGCGGATAAAAGGAAAGGAACCACAGGGGAAAGCGGCAGAGTTGATGTATGCAGCTATGCAGGTATGCCTGAACAATGCAGTTCAATATGCTCATGCAACAGAGTTGGAAGTAAATGTTTTTGAAAATGAAACCAGCTATACTGTGATGATATACAATAATGGCAGGTCTCCTGAGAAAGCAATCAGGGAAGGCGGAGGACTTACCAATTTACGTTACCGGATTGAAACGGCAGGAGGAATGATGCTCGTGCAGAGTTTTCCAGAGTTTGCTTTGGTAATAGAGATTCCCGGACTTGAAAGAAGGGAGAGAGAGGAATGAGTGTGAAACAAATATTAATTGTTGAGGATCAGATGCTTGCCCGCCAGTATTTATGCTCTTGCATAGAAAAAAGCACAGAATGTGAAGTGGCAGGTACTTTGACGCGCGCAGATGCAGCACTACGGCAATGCGGTGAGGGACATATTGATCTGGTGGTAATGGATATTTGTACAGAAAACGATTCGGACGGGCTGAATGCAGCCGAATCAATTAAAAAATATTATCCACGGATCAAGATCGTAATGGTGACTTCTATGTTAGAGGGACGTTTTCTGGACAGGGCAAGGAAAATAGGAGCAGACAGTTTTTGGTATAAGGATTCCCCTTCCGGAGATCTCATCGGTGTGATTGAAGGGACACTTGCAGGTGGAAACTTCTGGCCAGATAAGGTACCGACGGTACAGCTTGGAAATGCACTTTCATGTGATCTTTCTGATCAGGAAATGGAAACCTTGCGTCTGCTATGTGAAGGAAAGACAAATGCTGAGATTGCGGTAAAGCTTCATGTGGCAGAATCATCGGTGCGGACCTATATCCACCGGATGTTAGAGAAAACAGGATACACAAACCGCAATCGTCTGATGGTTGCAGCGGTAAGTAAACGCCTGGTCGTGCCGGGAAGCCAACTTGATGCATAGGCTGAAAATAGAATACAACTGTAATGTAAAAATTGCTCTGTTTTCCCAGAAAACAGAGCAATTTTTTTGGCGAAATGCATATTTGTCCACACTTTTGAGGACAGACAGTACTAGGTTTCTCTGTTACACTGAAGAAAAATACAACAGGCATATCGGATATATCACGAAAAGAAAGGAGGAATGCTCTGATGCGGAAAATAGTGGTTGATATGCAGAATTTTTTATTTGCTGATTCTGTAGCGACTGCCTTCAGAAATTCGGATTACGAGATTGATGTAGTGCGTACAGAGTCGCCAACGGACACAGTTAAAATGTGTAAGCTCTACAAACCGTTTGCTCTTATCATGGAGGTGACGAGTTCTACTCCGTGGAAGTTTTATGAGAGAATGAAGATCCGGGATGAAGTGAAGATGGCGTGTCCGGAATGCAAGATCGCATTTATCGTGGATTCTAATACGGAAAAACAGGCAGCAAAAGACATTCGGGATGCAAAGAAAAACGGTCTCATTGATCAGTTTTTCTATGGATCCATGACTGCCGAATACCTGATGGATCAGATTTATGCAATGTAAGGAAAAAATTATTTCAAAAGGAAAGGGGAAATTATTATGGGACTTATTAAAGCAGGTATGGGTGCTCTTGGAGGTACTTTTGCAGATCAGTGGAAAGAATTTTTCTATTGTGAATCTATGCCGAAGGAGGTACTTGTTGCAAAAGGGCAAAAACGTGTCACCGGACGTTCATCGAATACGAAGGGAAACGACAATATCATTTCGAATGGATCAGGTATTGCCGTAGCGGACGGTCAGTGTATGATCATCGTGGAGCAGGGGAAAATCGTAGAAGTTTGTGCAGAACCGGGTGAATTTACTTATGATACTTCTTCTGAACCGTCCATTTTTTCAGGCAGTCTCGGTGAGAGTATCAAGGAAACGTTTAAAACGGCAGGAAAGCGTTTTACATACGGAGGAGATACCGGAAAGGATCAGAGAATCTATTATTTTAACACCAAGGAGATTTTGGAAAATCGTTTTGGAACGCCAAATCCAGTTCCATTTCGTGTTGTTGATTCCAAAATCGGACTTGATATAGATGTATCAATCCGCTGCTCAGGTGTATATTCTTACAAGATTGCCGATCCACTGTTATTCTACTCTAACGTTTGTGGAAATGTGGAGCAGGAATACTCCCGTGAGGAACTGGATGCTACACTTAAGACGGAGTTTATTTCTGCTTTGCAGCCGGCATTTGGACATTTGTCAGAACTGGGACTTCGTCCGAACCAGATTGTGACACATAATACAGATCTTGAAAATGCGATGAATACAGCACTTTCAGAAAAATGGGGTGCACTTCGCGGACTGAAGGTTGTAAGTATTGCGCTTGGATCCGTGACACTTCCGGATGAAGATGCAGAACTGATCAAACAGGCACAGCGTACGGCGATCATGCGTGATCCTACAATGGCAGCGGCAACGCTGGTTGGAGCACAGGCTGATGCAATGAAGACCGCAGCCGGCAATCAGGCAGGTGCGATGACCGGATTCATGGGTATGGGCATGGCGATGAATCAGGGCGGCGGTATGAACGCACAGAATTTATTTGCAATGGGTCAGCAACAGGAAGCACAACAGGCCGCACCGCAACCGGCAACTCAGGCAGACGGATGGAAGTGTAGCTGCGGAAACTTTAGCACCGGTAAGTTCTGTACAGAATGCGGATCACCAAAACCGGTAGAGAAAGAAGGATGGATCTGCTCTTGCGGTTCAATGAATAAAGGTAAATTCTGTCAGAACTGTGGATCTAAGAAACCGGAAGGGGCACCGCTTTACCGCTGTGATAAGTGTGGATGGGAACCGGAAGACCCGATGCACCCACCGAAATTCTGTCCGGAATGTGGAGACATTTTTGATGAAAATGACAGACAGTAATATAAGAGAGGAGGGAATGCTGTGTATAGACTTCCATCTGAAGAAAAGGCACATAAAGAAGAGATAGGTGCCCTGATCTTAAGCATTATCATTATTATTGCAGGAATCGGTGGGATGATATATACGAAGAGGCTAAGCTGGGAGTATAAGAATTCAACCGATGTCCGAACGATTGATGCACTCGTTTACAGTTGTAAACAAACAGATGAAAAAGATGATGATGGAGACCGAAAAGAAAAATATAAGGTAAGGTTTACTTATGAAATCGATGGAACGACCTATGATGATTTTAAAACTTGCTATAAAAAAATGAAGAAAGGGGATACTGTGCTGATTACGGTTTACCGGAACTCAAAAGGACAATATAAATTGGAACCGGGGCCGACTCCGGTTTATTTCCTTGCATTCGCTGCAATGATTCCACTGGGTCTCATTGGTTGTGTTGTACTAAGTAAAGATATTATCAAGTATCACCGGGAAGAAAAAGAGTAATACAAAAAAGGCGAAAAGAACGGAAGGAGGGATGGATATGAGCCTGTCAGATGCGATATTTTTTGCGGCATTAGTTACGATAGTCTGTGCAATTGGTATTGCTGAAAAAATCATAGATGTGGATATGGATCAGTTTTTGCCGGAGAATTTGAAAAAAGCAAAGATAAAAAGAATTTTTGTAGAGCGAAATACACCTTTGCAGGGAACAAATGTACAAAAGGAAATCAAAAAAGCTTTTGAGAGCGTGCTGCTTCCTTTGGGAAAAGCAGACAAAAATCTGCTTCAAAAAAGAATGGATATGACTTTTCGAAGGAAAATGGATCATCAGATCAATCTTCTCAGGAAGAGAAAGCTCTGCCGGGATATCCGTCTGACGGATGTGATGCCGCTGCCGAAAAATAATTTCAAAAGATGGAATGATGATGGCAGGGAATGGCGGGAATCTATTTTGCAGTGCAGTTCACTGGAGCGGCTTGTTTCTCCAAAGAGCGGCAAAGTAGTACATCAGATCTATCGGAAAGGCAGCTATCTGCGTATCCTTCAGTCAAGGCATATCCGCCATTCTGACCGGCAGGGTAAGAATCAAGAATTTTATTCGGATAAGCTGATGATTACCTGCCCGTCTTGCGGTGCAGAAGTGGAGCTGAGCGGTCAGCAGATCATCTGCCCATATTGCGGTGGTGTGATACAGAGTGAATTCTATGACTGGCAGACGGAAGTGTTTGAGATTTATAAAGAGATGGGTGCAAACATGCGATATACATTGCTTTTGTTTGCCGGATCGATCATCATGTTCATTTGTCTTACCTTTAGTCTTTGGCTCATCAATGATATCGATATTTCGCTTACCATAGGTGTGGTGCTTACCTTGCTTGTGTTTATAGGAATTCTGTCCTTTATTTCCCGCGACAGGGCAAAGCAGGAAAAGATGCGGGAAGGGATTGTAAGATATTCTGAAAACTATCTGCGATCCTGTATCAGTGAAGTCCTTTATAAAGAAAAGAAGGAGGATCTGCTGGACTACGGAGTGGATGCGATCGTGCTGAAGAAAGTGGTCAACACCGAACAGACAACGGAAATAACAGTGCAGGTATTTGGAAAAGAAACTTACCTTCCGGAAAAAAAGAAACCTTATACGAAAAAAGTAAAGAAGACCATGGTTCTTCAAAGAGCAAGATATCCAGAAAGAAGAAAGACAGATGGAGCATTTTTTATAGAAAAGGATTGTCCATCTTGCGGAGCGAATTTTATACCGGATGAGAATAACTGCTGTTCCTTCTGTGGTTATAGCCTGCAGATCGACAATGCAAAATGGAGGATAAAATAAAATCTCAGCAATCCGTTATTCGATGAAAGGAGAATGAATTATGGCAGGATTACAGGAATATAAATGTCCTTGCTGTGGAGGTGCGATAGCCTTTGACAGTACGATCCAAAAGATGAAGTGCCCATACTGCGACACGGAGTTCGAAATGGATGTACTGAAAGGATATGATGCCGAACTGCAGGATGAAGAAGCAGACAATATGGATTGGGAGACCACAGCAGGAGGTGAATGGGAAGAAGGAGAAACAGATGGTTTGCGCACATATGTGTGTAAATCCTGTGGAGGGGAGATTGTAGGCGATGCGAATACGGCGGCAACATCCTGTCCTTTCTGTGATAATCCGATTGTTATGATGGGACAGTTTTCCGGCACCCTGAAACCGGATCTGGTCATTCCGTTCAAGTTGAATAAAAAAGCAGCGAAAGAAGGGCTGGTAAAGCATTTGACAGGAAAACGTCTTCTGCCGAAGATTTTCAAGGATCAGAATCATATCGATGAGATCAAAGGTGTCTATGTACCATTCTGGCTTTTTGATACCGATGTAGATGCAAAGGTTCGTTATAAGGCAACCAAGGTGCGTACCTGGAGTGACAGTAATTATAATTACACTAAGACCAGTTACTTTATGGTACACAGAGGTGGAAGCATTGGGTTTGAAGATGTTCCGGTAGACGGTTCTACTAAAATGGCAGATGATCTGATGGAATCAATCGAACCGTTCAACTGTGCGGAGGCAGTGGATTTTCAGACTGCTTATCTTGCCGGATATCTTGCAGATAAATATGATGTGACAGCAGAAGAGAGTATAGATCGTGCGAATGAACGTGTAAAGAAATCAACGGAACAGGCATTTGCTGAAACAGTCATTGGTTACGAAACAGTAACGGCTGAAAATACCAGCGTACAGTTTCACGGCGGAAAAGCCAGATATGCGCTATATCCGGTATGGCTGCTGAATACCACATGGAATGGGAACAGATACACATTTGCAATGAACGGACAGACCGGAAAATTTGTCGGTGATCTGCCGGTAGATAAAGCAGCAGCAACCCGTTGGACTCTTATACTGGCGGCTGTATTTACTGCAGTAACTTACGGTGCTGCAACACTTCTTCATTTATTCGGACTGTTTTAGGGGGTGACGAAAATGAAAAAGAAAATGATATCACTTTTGCTTATTCTTGCCCTGTGTCTGGGTATGACAATTTCAGTTTCAGCCGGTGATACAGGCGGATTTGCAAATGAATATTGCCGTGTGCAGGATCAGGCAGAACTTATGACATATAGTGAGGAAGCAGAATTAAATGATATGCTTGATGAACTAAGTGTTCGTCAGAAAATGGAAGTTGTTGTGGTGACAACGAATACGCTGGATGGAAAAACAGCAGAAGAATATGCAGACGATACATATGATTATGGAAACTTTGGATATGGGGCAGATAAGGACGGAATCCTGCTTCTCGTCAGTGTAGGAGAAGAGAACATTTGCTGTATTTCAACCTGTGGTTACGGGATTACAGCTTTTACCGATGACGGGATCGAATATATTTTGAAAGAGATGAAGGGCGATTTGCACGATGAAAAGTACTTCGCAGCATTTCAGACATTTGTCAATCTGTGCGATAAATTCATTACACAGGCAAGAAGCGGGGAACCTTTTGGAGAAAAAAGTCTTCCAAGAGAACCATTATCGCCGATCTGGATTCTGATTTCCCTTGGAGTCGGAGTTGTTCTGTCGCTTATTATCGTAGGCAGGATGAAAGCGCAGTTGAAAACGGTGCGTTTCCAGACGACGGCAGGCAGTTATGTAAAAGACGGCAGTCTGGATATTACAGAAAGCAGAGATATGTTCCTGTATGAAACAATTTCAAAAACGAAGAAAGAAAAGAAGAGTTCTTCTGGTGGCAGCAGTACACATACCTCTTCTTCAGGAAGAACCCATGGCGGCGGCAGTAGTAAATTCTAGGAAAAAGAAAGCAAATTACGTGTTGCATTGTTTGCAAAGGATATGGTTATAGAATAAAGAATCTTAACAAGATCTTAGCGAAAGAAAAATAGATAGGATTTAAATTTTGTGATAATATAATGAATATATTGAATAGTCAGAAAACTGTAGAAAAATTAACACAGAAAGGCATGAATATTTATTGAAATTATATTGGACAAAATTAATGGAGAAATTAAAAGAGTCATTGGAAGCGGTGGTGCCGATTATTGTGATCGTATTGATTTTAAGCTTTACGATCGCACCGGTGCCGCCGGGCATTCTGATGGCTTTTATTATTGGAGCAATCCTTCTGATAGTAGGAATGATGTTCTTTACACTGGGGGCAGAGATGTCGATGACACCGATGGGAGAGAGGATCGGAACCCGGATCGCACAGTCAAAAAGGTTGCCGGTGATCATCGGGTTGTGTTTTGTACTTGGATTTATCATCACAATATCGGAACCGGATCTGCAGGTGCTGGCTGGGCAGGTACCTTCGGTATCAAATATGACACTGATTCTGGCGGTTGCCGTGGGAGTCGGAATTTTTCTGGTAGCCGCTGTATTGCGTATGTTATTTTCAAAACCGCTGTCTTATATGCTGTTGATCTTTTATCCGGTGGTGTTCATCCTGACTTTTTTTGTATCGAAGGATTTTCTGGCGATTGCATTTGATTCCGGTGGTGTGACAACCGGACCGATGACGGTGCCGTTCATCATGGCACTGGGAATCGGATTCTCTGCGGTGCGTAGTGATAAATACGCGGAGACGGACAGCTTTGGTCTGGTATCATTGTGCTCCATCGGTCCGGTGCTTGCGGTACTGCTTCTTGGGATTATCTATCATCCACAGGGCGGCAGCTATTCCGAGACTGTGATACCAGATGCAGAGACATCTGTAGCATTGTGGAAATTATTCGAGTCAGGAATCCCGCATTATATGAAAGAAATCGGTGGCTCACTGCTCCCGATCATTCTGTTCTTCGCATTCTTTCAGGTGGTGTCCCTGAAACTGAAAAAGAAAACGCTGATCAAGATTTTAGTCGGTATCCTGTATACATACATTGGACTGGTATTATTCCTGACAGGAGTAAATGTAGGATTTATGCCGGTAGGTAATTATCTGGGACAGGTGATCGCCGGGCTTCCTTACCGCTGGGTGATCATTCCAATCGGTATGTTGATCGGTTACTTTATCGTAAAGGCAGAGCCGGCGGTATATGTGCTGATGGAGCAGGTAGAAGAGCTGACATCCGGAGCAATACCGGGAAAAGCAATGGGATATAGTCTGTCGCTTGGCGTTGCATTTTCCCTTGGATTGGCGATGATACGTGTGCTGACAGGTATCTCGATCCTGTGGTTTCTGGTACCGGGGTATGCACTGGCACTAATTTTGACGTTATTCGTGCCGAAGATATTTACGGCAATCGCATTTGACTCCGGCGGTGTTGCATCCGGACCGATGACGGCAACCTTCTTACTTCCGTTTGCACAGGGAGCCTGTGAAGCCGTTGGCGGAAATGTAGTAACCGATGCATTCGGAGTCGTGGCAATGGTAGCAATGACACCGCTTATCACGATACAGATCCTGGGCGTGGTGTATCAGTATCAGGAGCGTAAGAAGGATAAAGAAGAGATGCTCGCGCAGCCTGTTAAGGTATTACCGCTGGAGGCATATGGGGATGCGGATATTATAGAGCTGTAAGGGAGAATTTATGAGTAAGGTATATATGATGGTGACCATCACGAACAGAAACAAACGAAAAGATTTCCGAACATTTTTTAAAGAACACGGTCTTCCCGTATTCCTGGAAACGACCGGGAGAGGGACGGCACAGAGTGAAGTACTGGATTATTTCGGCCTGGAAGAATCGGAAAAGTTGTTATTTCTTGCAATCGTTACAGGAGAGACGTGGAAAAAGCTGCGCCGGGGACTGATCACGAAGATGCTGATCGATGTACCGGGGACAGGGGTATCGTTCATTGTGCCGCTTAGCAGCGTGGGCGGAAGAAAGACACTGCAGTTTCTTGTAAATGAACAGGAATTTGAAAAAGAGGAGGAGACAGCGATGAAAGATACAGACTATGAACTTCTGGTAGCAATCGCGAATCAGGGATATATCGATACAGTCATGGATGCGGCAAGAGCAGCAAAAGCCGGCGGAGGGACTGTGATCCATGCAAAAGGAACCGGGATGGAACTTGCAAAAAAGTATCTCGGGGTGTCACTGGTGGAAGAAAAAGAAGTCATTCTGATCGTAACGAAGAGCAGAGAGAAGAATCAGATCATGAAAGCAATCATGGAGCAGGCCGGTCTCGACAGCAAAGAACGTACGATTGTGTTCTCGCTGCCGGTGACCAGTGTTGCGGGGATACGGATGCTGGAGGAAGATATTCAGGATGATTTGTTATAGATTTAAGCATTATATTTTGCAAAAGAAAAAAGAAACGACAAACGCCACAAACCTTCCAGTCTGTGGCGTTCGTTGTCGTTATAGTTATCTAAAGGAATGAGGGATTATCGAACTGGTTTATATTGTGTTACAAAGTGTTGTAAAGCCCGGAATTACAGGCTTTTTTAAAATTGACTTACATATAAAGTGTTATATTTATTTATCCTGATTTGACCGAAATTTGCCCCGAGATTCTTTGTTTGGATTTGTTTGAAAATAGTTTGATAAAAATAAAATAGAATGAAATATTTGAAATAAACATAAAAAAATATAGACAAAATAGGGAATAAGATATAATATTAAAGTAAATATATAATCTAAGGAGGAAGGATATTTATGAGAAAAATTTTTAAACGATTTGCTTCACTTTTGACAATCTTTATATTGACTATTATGTCAATAGTTCCTGTCCATGCATCGGAGAATACTTCTGTTGTAAATGTTACGGATGATTTGGCGATACAGATGGCAGAACGTTTTGCAAAGGGAATAGGAGAAAATAGCAATATTGTTGCTAATAATCCGAGAAAATTTTATGATACAACAGGTCAAGCTATTGGATATATTGTAAATTACAATTTAGAAAACAAACCATATGGATATGTAGTTTTTGATACTACGTGTGAATCTTTGATATCAGAATACTCATTTGGTAATAATTCAGCAAATCCATATGAGGTGATTTATCAAAGTGAAGCAAATGTATTTAGTGAAAAAGCAAATACCTCTGAAATATATAAAATAGCTCCGTTTGAATATGGTATTGTTGATAATTTGGGAAAGATTAGAACGAATTATGGTGAAACATTAGAAAAAACAGTACTGTCCTTGAATGAGAGTAGGGGAAAAGACCCAGCTACTTGGGATGAGGTTTTGCTAGATATTGATGAAGTTTATGAAAACTACACGCTTGTTTCAACAAATCATCTTCAAGAATTTATTTCCTTTAATGAGCCGTATATAGAAAGTGTAACAGGACATTATGCATGTGCAGTTAGTGCATTATTAGCATGTGGTGCATATTATAATGCTGTTGATTATACAGATATTGCAGGTGATTATATGGATATTTGGGATTCAACAGGAACGACAGTTTCATCGGAGAGTGGAGGAATAACATATGGTTCAACAACTATTGGCAATATTGGACCTGGATTTGTGGACTTTTGTGCTGGAAAGAATGTTTCTGTAACACAAAATACTGACTATAGTCCCAATTATAATTTTTTCACTAATTGCATTGATAGAGGAGATATAGCAGTTGTCCATTGTGGTATAATTAGCAGTGATACTGGAGAACGTGCGGGGCATTCAATGGCAGCAGAGGGATATGCAACTTTGCGAGCATATAATTCTGGAAATACAGTACATACATTGATGGTATTTGATGGATGGGGGGATACAGTACGTTATTTGAATTTTGATTTTGATAGTTGGACAGACATATCGGGGACTACATTTAATGGATAAGAAACGATTGATTTTGTTAATCATACTTTTGCTTGCAATAGTATTAATTGTGCTTGGCGTAAAAGGAAATGTTTTTAAGGAGAATCGTCAAAATATGGAGTTGCGTTCTAGTGGAGATGATAATTCTCATTGGTTTCATTTGAGTGGGGTTGTTGTAGAGAAAACTTTTGATACACTTTTAATAGAACTAAATGAGAAGGAAGAAAGTAGTCTATTTTTTGATACGACAAAAGTTAGTTTAGATTGTACTAAGTGTAAAGGTGATCTAGAACAAGTATCAGAAGGAAATGTTATTAAATTTTATTTTTTTAAGTATAATATTGATGGTGAAACGGTAAAAATTGAAAGAATAGTAAGATAAAAGTATAAGTAAGAGTTCTGCTATCAGAACATTATTATTAGTGAGGTAAAGGAACAAGGCGAAGCCGAGACGCCGTAGGGCAGTCCTTTACGGAACGGACACAGCCAATACCATCATGATACATAAGAGGACTTGAAAGGTCACAAACCTTGCAAGTCCTCTTGTTTATCTTATGGGTTACTTCTGTCGGATTGCATTTTCCAATAGACCGCTTCTTTCGTGGCTTCTCGGAAAAAGCTATCCTGTCTGGTATATGACAGATGTTCATTCTGGATATAAGCGTCTGATTCGCAATCATATTCGTAAGGGATTACCTGTGCTGTTCCCTGTTTTTCATCAATTCCATAGATAATTACTTTGGAATCTCTCAATGCCAGTCCGAGTGTCAGAAAGCCGGAAGTGAAATAATTGTTGTTGTGTGGAGCGGTTATGCTTTTCAGTGCATGAAAGAAGTCTGCTACTTCCTCAGTCTGTCCATTCTCAAAAGCCGGAATGATATGTAAGGTGTTGTTTGCCTTATCTGCATATGCCCGGCAGACCAGAACGGAAGAATCCGCTTTTTGTATGATACCGTCAAAATAATCGCCGGAGTATGCAGTTGGCTGATAGAAAATGGCGGTTTCTTTTGTTGTAAGGTTATGATAAGTCAGAAAGCCGTTTACAAGCCGGACAATCTCGATATCATCCCCGTAGGTAAATCCGTTCTGCTCTAAAAGAGAATAGAAAGTTCTGGTAAATTCTTCCGGCAGTTCAATCCCCAGTTTTTCTGTGATAAGCATATCTACATATTCTTTAAATGAACCATACAGAAGTTCATTCAGCGTCATATTGCCCAACGTGGCAATCTGCTTCAAGCGTTTCTCATTGGGAAGATTCACACCCTTTTCCCAACTGTTTACAGAGCCTTTCGGGGCATTATCTATGATTTCCCCAAACTTCTGCATACTGTAACCGTATTTCTTGCGTATCTGTAAAATTCGTTTTCCTACTGCTTCTTTATTCACAAACATATGCACACCTCGTTTCTGTTTTCATCATAACACAAGATAAGGATAAATGTAAGGGTAAAATTATAATAAGTTATAAAAAGATATAGTTAAGCGTTTGAAATACAAAAATAAAAAGTAAGGGAAAAAGTAAAATAATTGTTGACAAGAAGAAAAAACAGGTCTATGATGAGGTTAAGAGGTAAGGAGAAAAGTAATGAAATAAATATAGACGTGGATATGAAAAGGACTTGTCACACTTACAGACACTCATTCACCATGATTTCAAAAAAGGAGAAATGTAGCATGCAGATTACATTGACAAAAGAACAGGTCAGAGAAGCGTTCGGGGAACTCCGTTACATGGGAGCAGACTACTGCTACAAGTATGATAAGGAAACCCGGAAGAAAACCGAGGAAGTGGAAGCATTGAAACTTCACCTCGGAAGCATGAAACTTGGAAACAGCGTAGATATCCGTCTGGAAGCAACAGAACTTCCAAAGGTAGAGCCTTACACAGTGGTAGAACTAGAAGAAGCGGTATATGCCCCTTATGTGCAGAGAGGAAACTTCCCGGTATTGGTGGACAGAATCTCCTGCAAGGGTATCCGTGTTGTTACCGGAAAAGGAAACGTGTAGAGACTGTTCCCGGAACTTCTCTGCGGACTGCTCCGTACAGCGTGAAAGGAGCAAAGGGAGTAGAGAAGTTCCGGGAACGTGGCGAAAGCCAAGGCATACTACGAAAGGCAGGGATGATGATAACAGAGGTAATGAAAATTTCAGAACCCCCCTATACTAACAGGGGGGTAACTCGTCAGAAAGAAGATTTGACAGCACTGATTGACTGGTGTCAGATTACTGTCAAAGGTGTAGACGTGTTCATAATCATAGAAGATATCTTGCGGATTCCACTGAGTTTTATGGAACTGCATGGTAAGGAAAAAGGAATTGCTGGACACGAACTGATAGCAAGATTTGACAATATCAAGATTCTGAAACCGACAGGAAATGCACAGTATGAGGGATTTCAGATTCTTATGAGTGGTTCGGGGTGCAGGAATTATGAAAATTTCCTTATGATGAATAAGGAAACATGGTTTGATTTTCTGGAAAGAGTTTGCAGATACCCGGTGAATTTTCCGAGGATAGACTTGGCAATCGACGATACAAAGCCTTATCTGTCTATCCCGGAATTGATTCGTCTGAAAAACGAGGGGCTGATATCTAGTCAGTTGCGTGATACAGCAGAGAATCGTTCTGATAGACTGAAAGAGGATGAAATAGAAGCGCAGGGAAAAACACTATATCTCGGCAGTAAACACAGTGATTTTCGGATTACATTCTATGAAAAGGGATATGAACAGGCAGAAAAGTTCGGAAAAGAACTCAACCCGGACTGGAACAGATATGAACTTCGATTCCGGCACAAAAAAGCGGTCAGATTAGTAGAAGAACTTCTGAAAGACAGGGATGTGGCACGGATTGCGTTGTCTGTATTAAACGAGAAAGTGCGGTTTTTACAGAAGCCGGAAAACAGCACGGTTACAAGAAAACGGCTTTATCCTACTTATCCCCCGTGGGAAGAACTCATGCAGGATGTAGGGAAGATAAAGTTGACCATGAATTCAGAGAAAAAGACACTGGAACGAACATGGCAGTGGCTGAACGTAGCAGTTTCGCCCTCTTTAAAGCTAATGGATAAAATCGGAAAACTGGATAACAGAGATTATATCCGCCAGCTAATAGAACGGGGGCAGATGAACGAAGAACAACAACGCATATATGAGGACTATAAAAAATCTTTCCTTTTGAGGGAAGAAGAAAGGAGAATCTTTGACAGAACATACACAGAAAACGATACAGACAAAGAAAGCCCTTACAGTGAATGAAGCGTCAGAGTATACGGGAATTGGAAGAAATAATCTGCGAAAGCTGATTACATGGCAGAAGATTCCGGTCATAAGGATTGGAAATAAGATTCTTATACGCTCTGAGGTTTTAGACCAGTTTTTGAAGAAAAACGAAGGGCATAATCTGAAAAATAAATATGAAGTAATTGCAGTATAAACACAAATAAGCATATAATACTGTCAGACCAGTTCTGATAGTCCTTGCACGGAAAGGAGCGTGCAGATTGGGCAAGGACTTAAAAGGAAATCCATTACCGCCGGGAATTATGCAGAGAAAAAGCGGAATTTACAGAGGGCGGTTTTATTACAAAGGAGAAACGTATACAAAAGATAATGCGGACTTAAAAAAGTTAGTTCAAGAAATGGAAGATTTACGCTATGAAGTCAAGCATGGGTTGAAAGGAAAGGGCGATAATATCACTCTGGATACATGGTTTGATATCTGGCTGAATACCCATAAGAAGCGGACTATCAAGGAGAGTACACAAGTACGTTATGATGATTTTTACAGACGTTACATAAAGAAGCAGATAGGAAAACAACGTGTGGCAGATTTTAATCCGATTATTTTGGAACGTCTGCTTCAGAATATGGCAGATGATGATTACAGCACAAAGACTATACGGGATGTGTATAATATTCTCAATGCTATGTTCAAATATGCAGTGCATAACAGGATTCTTACATTCAACCCATGTGCAGGAGTGGAAGTTCCCAAAACAAAGACAAAACAGATACGGGTACTGACTGTGAAAGAACAACGGGAAGTATTGGAACACGCAAAGGAGAGAATACACGAGAATCTCATACAGGTAGCACTCGGAACGGGAATGCGTGGCGGAGAACTGCTTGGGCTTACATGGGATGATGTAGATTTTCGGAAACGGGAAATTTCTGTAAATAAAACGTTGGTGTATATCAAAGATAAGGAAACAAAGAAGTATGTATTCAAGTACCAGACACCAAAGACAAAGAACAGTATACGGACGATTCCCATGCAGGACAGTGTGTATAAGGCTTTAAAACGTCAGTGGATTCAGTTGAAAGAAATGCAGTTGTCAGCTAGTGAATGGCAACCATTAGAGGGATTTGAAAATCTTGTGTTTGTTGGAAAGAACGGAAAACCGATTACAGAACACACCTTTCAAGTGACGTTAGACTGGATAGAAAAATCTATCAATAAGGAACGAAAAAAGCAGGCAGAGAAAAACAAGACAGTGTTTATACCGATTCCGCATTTTTATCCACATGCACTTCGTCATACTTTTGCAACGCGTTGTTTTGAAGCCGGGATTGACGCAAAGGTAGTACAAGGATTCCTCGGACATTATTCCATAGCAATCACACTGGATTTGTATACGCACGTCACAGATGATAAAGCAAAATCGGAAATGGATAAATTACAGAATTTGTATAAGGAAATCATATAATCAGAACAAGAATAAGAAAGAGAATAGAAAAGGTGCAACATTTCTTTAGAAAATTATTTGACCGAGATTTGACCGAAGCGGATTTTGCAACAAGTACAGAACAGCGAAAACCCGCTAACCACAAGGGCTAACGGGCTTCGTTGTTTTATAGTTATCTAAAGGAATGAGAGTAAAGTGTTGCACCGGATTCCCGGTGTGCTACTTTATGAGGGGGAGATAGTTGAATTTGTCTCTCTCAACTATCTAAATTTATTATAAAAAACAAATATGTCTAAAGTATGTTAAATTCCTTAAAGAAATCGGAAAAATCTTAAGAAGAACTTAAGAGGTTATAAAGAGAATGAAAACCAGAAAAAGCAGTTGACTTTTTCGTGAAAATCGAATATTATATATAGAATCTCTTTGCACTGAATATATCCAATACGGATAAGGGATAACAGTACAAACTGATCAGGCTACATTCATTTTTTATAAGAATAAAATCGAGAAAAATGATGTGCATGCCGGGCCGGTCAATTACCGGCAGCAGATGAGACGATATATCATACATCTGTGGGACAGTAAGTAGAAAGTTCCACAGGTGTATTTTTTTGCAAAAAAGCAGTCTTGTAAATAGAATACGGAGGAACAGTAGTCTCACCTTAGGTGCCATAGGAGACATGACATTATTAAAAATGGAGGTTATCTTATGACAAGTCAAAAACAACAATTAAATGAACAGAAAATGATCAATCATTTATCAACCGTGGGAATTCTTGGAAATGTCATTCTGACAGCGTTCAAACTGCTGGCAGGAATTATCGGACATTCGGGAGCCATGATATCCGATGCGGTTCATTCATTATCGGATGTGTTTGCCACATTCATTGCATTTCTCGGGGTAAAATTATCTAAGAAATCGGCGGACAGCGAACATCCATACGGTCATGACAGACTGGAATGTGTAGCATCGATGGTGCTTGCAGCCATTCTTCTTGCAACTGGTATTGGTATTGGAATGAGTGGTGTGAAGACGATCATAGCCGGTGATTACAGTCATTTGCAGGCACCGGGAACGATCGCACTTGTGGCAGCTATCGTGTCGATTCTTACAAAAGAGGGGATGTTCTGGTATACCAGACATTATGCGAAGATTCTGGATTCCGCAGCATTCATGGCAGATGCATGGCATCACAGATCAGATGCATTTTCTTCTGTTGGTTCACTGATTGGTATAGGTGGTGCAATGCTTGGATTTCCTGTGCTGGATCCGCTGGCAAGTGTAGTTATCTGTATTTTTATCCTGAAAGTAGCATTTGATATTTTCAAAGATGCACTGGATAAGATGCTGGATACTTCATGCAGTGAAGAATATGAAGAGAAACTGGCAGACTATATCAGAAAGAGCCGGGGAGTAGAAAGACTGGATCTGTTAAGAACGAGAATGTTCGGCAACAAGGTGTATATCGATGCAGAGATTGCAGTAGATGGAACACTTTCGTTGAAAGATGCGCATGCAATTGCAGAGGATGTGCACGACAATGTAGAAAAGAAGTTTCCGAATACAAAGCATATTATGATTCATGTAAATCCGGCATAATGGAAAAAATACCGCAGCTTTCAAATTTTGAAAAAGCTGTGGTATTTTTTCTTTGTTGGTGTTGTCTGAAAAATTTAATCCTGCTAATGAAAGTACGGTTGCGTTTGTGCTATGAGTTATAACCTTTTACGTATACAAAGCTGTCTGTATCATTGTCACGCTGCATTGTATAGTGATGATTGAGCATGGCTTCGATAAGTTCTTGTCCCTGGTTTTCTACGGCGACCAGAGTCATATCTAATGCATCTTCCAGTTCCTGTACCGTCATATCATCCAGAAATACCTGTTCTCCGCTTCTTAACATATTGCATGTGATAAGAAGGGTGTCACCAAGATCGGTGCCGGAGGCTTTCTTTTCCAGAAGCTGGGCTTTGAGATCCTGACCGGTGATCAGACCGGATACGGTAACAGTCTCGCCAAAGAAATCATTGCGGATCGCAAATACATTGATCTTAATATATGGAAATGCTTTCATGATCTCCTCTGCGAATCCGGCAAGGGTACTGTAGGCCAGCTTGCCTGTTGCAATGGTAAGTGTACGGCAGGTCTCATTTTTCCAGGTCTCATAGTTGTCATTCTGCTTCAGTGCTTCCAGAGCGTCATGGAATTCTGTCTTTAAAAGACGCATCATACCAACTCCGTTTTCCAGCTGGATATATCCATCATAGCGTTCTTCTTCCGGAAAATCACGTTCGGCAAGAATATACCATTCATCACTTGCCTGTATGAAGTGCAGACCATATTCTTCATAGAATTTTGGCTGATAGCTTTCAATCATATCAATGACTTCACCGGCTTCTTCTTTTGAAAAGAGTTCCAGCGGATAGAGACCTTCACGGTATTTTGTAAGTCCGGCAGGTACAACGGATACACTTCTCATAAAAGGAAGATAGCTGGAAAGATCCTCAATGGAACGTTTTAATTCATCTTTGTCATTTACGCCTTTACATAATACAATCTGACCGTTCATCTCAATATGTGCTTCATACAGATCCTGCAGAAATTTTAGCTTTTCTCCGGCAAACCGGTTATGCAGCATCTTACAGCGGAGCTCCGGATTGGTTGTTTGTACAGAGATATTGATCGGTGCGAGCTGCATATGGATGATGCGGTCAATATCTGCCTGCTTCATATTTGTCATGGTGATATAATTTCCCTGCAGAAATGAAAGACGGGAGTCATCATCCTTAAAATACAGAGTCTCACGCATGCCCGGAGGCATCTGGTCGATGAAGCAGAACATACATTTATTACTGCAGGAGCGGTATTCACTCATTAGTCCATTCTCGAATTCAACTCCAAGTTCATCGTCGTACTCTTTATCGATTTCCAAAAGCCATTCTTCCCCGGAAGGCTTGCGGATCAGGACTTCGACATATTCATCTTTCATCAGATAACGATAATCAAAGACATCCTCAATTTTCTGTCCGTTTATTTTTAACAGTACATCGCCGGGTTCGATTTCCAGTTCTTCAGCAATAGAACCCGGATAGACGGTCTGTATCAGGTGTTCCTGTTCCTTTTTTCTCACAAATATATTCCTCCGTATAAACATTTACCCATATAGACAAAATGATAGCTTATTCTCAGTCTGAGTGCAAGGTAAGAATTATAAAATCAGAACGTAATTTTTGGATAAATTGATGAAAAAAGAGGAATTGACGGGATTCGTTTTTCTACGGGATGTGAAAAAATGTGATTTCTGACAAATATACGATTGTAATCAAACGTTTAACGTGACATAATAAAAAAGAAAAGGTTAAGAATATTTTAAAAGAATGTTAAGTAAGCGTAAAATAAGCTGACAACAAAGGAGAAAATTATGGAAATATTTTCTATGGTATTGTCATTGTTAAGTGGAGTCGCTTTGTTTCTGTTCGGAATGTCTCTTATGGGAGATGGGCTGAAACAGGTTGCCGGTAATAAACTGGAAGCATTCCTTTACAAAATGACAAACACACCGCTCAAAGGAGTAGCACTTGGAACAGGAGTGACCAGTGTCATTCAGTCATCTTCCGCAACAACCGTTATGGTCATCGGTTTTGTTAACTCCGGTATGATGAAACTGAAACAGGCGATCGGTATCATCATGGGAGCCAATATCGGTACCAGTATCACCGGATGGATCTTATGTCTTTCCTATATTGAAGGATCGAATGGTATTGCAAAGATTTTATCTTCTGCAACGATAGCGGCTGTCGTGGCGGTAATTGGTACGATCATGCGGATGATCTGTAAAAGAACGACACACAAGAACATCGGTAATATCATGCTTGGTTTTGCAATTCTGATGACAGGCATGCAGACAATGAGTGGTGCGGTTACACCATTAAGAGAGAGTAAAGTATTTATTGATATGCTGACGATGTTCTCGAATCCAATCGCAGGTATCCTGGTAGGTGTTGCATTTACGGCCGTCCTGCAGAGCGCATCTGCTACCGTTGGTGTATTGCAGGCTTTATCGGTAACAGGAATACTTACATTTTCCAGTGCATTTCCGATTATTCTTGGTATCGGTGTAGGAGCATCCTGTCCGGTACTGGTCTCAGCGATCGGAGCAAATAAGAATGGTAAGAGAACCGCACTTGTGTATTTATTAAATGATACCTTCGGAATGTTGATCTGGTCGATCGGATTCTATACGATCAATGCATTTGTCCATTTTGATTTTCTGGACAATATTATGTCGCCGGTATCGATTGCCCTGTTGAACACCGTGTTCCGTCTGGTAACGGTATGTATTCTGTTTCCGTTTATTAATAAACTTGAGAAGCTGGTATGCTGGCTGGTAAAAGACAGCGCAGAAGAACTGGAAGATGAAGCAGACTTTGATCTTCTGGAAGAGCGTCTTCTTGCGTATCCGGCACTTGCGATCGGTCAGTGCCACAGAGCAATGAGCGGTATGGCGAAGAAGCTTCGTAAGAATGTTAACCGTGCAATGAATCTTCTGAATGAGTACCAGCAGAGTAAGTTCGACAAGGTTCAGAAAAAGGAAGATCTGATTGATAAGTATGAAAGCCGTCTGGGCGATTATCTGATCAAGCTTACAAAGCATGAGATGAACACTGCACAGACAAGGCAGGTTTCACTTTATCTGCATACGATCAATGACTTTGAACGTATCGGAGATCATGCTTCTTATATTGCATATATGTCCAGTGATATGCATGAGAATAAGACACAGTTCTCAGAAGATGCCTGGGATGAACTGAATGTTGTCATGGAAGCGGTACGTGAGGAGATCAATCTTACATGCAAGGCGTTCCTTGAGAATGATAAAGAGATGGCACAGAGAGTAGCACCGCTTGGTATGGTCATTACAACACTGTGTGATGAACTGAAGATGCGCCATGTGGAGCGTATGAGCAGTGGTGGATGCGGTCTGGAAGAAGGAACAGTATTTACAGATATCCTGAATAGCTTTAACCGTATTGCGGCACACTGTGCAAGTGCGATGGTTGCACTTATGAACAGCGATAAAGAAAATATGGATACACATATTCATGATTCGAAGGTATATCCTTCCGACAGCACTGAATATAAAACTTATCTGAATGAATATAATCAGAAATATGAGATCAAAAAAGACGGGGAACATATGAGAAGCATGGAACCGGAAGAGGTTGAGTAGGATTTGCATAAGAGCATATAAGTAAGACAGAGGTAAGTTTATCTTATAAAAATAAAAAAAGAACAGAATCTGAGAGGGAAATATCTCAGACGCTGTTCTTTTTTTGTTTACTAACGGTTCCGGTATTCTCTCGGTGACATCTGATATTCTTTTTTGAATAAACGGTTAAAATAAGACAGGTTATTGAATCCTGTGCGTTCCGAGATGGACAGAATACTGTCATCTTCCGTGAGCAGAAGTCTGGCGGCAATGGTAAGACGGTAGCTATTCAGATAACTGGTGAACGTTGTGTGCAGGTGCTGCTTAAAGAATTTCATAAAATGTGATTCGGAGAATCCCATATAGTCTGCTGCGCTTTGAACGGTAATTGGTTCTGTATAATGTGATTCAATGTAGGAAACAATCTGTTTTACCTTATCCAGAGATTTGCTGCGACTGAAAGTGACAGGTGATCCCTGGGAGGAGAATAACAGGTAAAAGAAGTGAAAGAGATGTCCTTTTACTGATAATTCATAATAGTCCGGACGCTTAGCGCAGAGGTCATCGATTGCATCAATACAGGAAGAAAGTTCTTCATGGGAGGAACAGGTATCGTCAAAGAGCCATGGAAGTTTATATTCCAGTGTAAAATACGGCTGGAAATATCCGACTGTCCGGGGATCGGAATCAGCAGAATATAAAAGACTGCTCTGAAACAGGATATTTTCATATTCCATACTGTCTTTTTCATGCTGGGAAATGGAGTGAAGCTGCCCCGGGCGGACCAGGATGATGTCGCCGGCTTTCACAGCTCTGGGCTCGGTATCAACGGAAATGATACCACAGCCTTTTTTTATTACAATGATCTCCACGTCATTATGCCAGTGAAGCGGAACCTGTGTGAAGTCCAATGGAATGGAGCACAGATAGGTGTTGTATGGAAACTGGGTGCTGACGTGTTTTTTTACTTCGTGGAGGTTTTCGTAGGTGAGTGTGTTCATAATCAGATACTGGAGTCCTTTCTACTGTCAAAAAGTTGTTTATTTGATAGTATTGTATTACTTTTTACTACTATGATGCAAGAGATTATGGTTATAATCTGATTATAATATCAGTGTAAAGCAAACGGAAACTGATAAACAAAGAATTTATAGAAATGAATCAGACACAGATTCGGGATAATGATGCGGCAGCGCAGATTCAGGAGGTTAATTATGAATTTCTCAGAAAAATTACAGCAGACACTTGGTAAATCAATCAAAGATGCGGCAAATGAAGAGATCTACGCAGCACTTCTTTCAACAGTAAAAGAAGCTGCGGCAGATAAAGGGAGAAATATTTCGGAAATCGGAAGGAAAGTATATTATATATCAGCAGAATTCCTGATCGGAAAACTGTTATCCAATAACCTGATCAACCTTGGGGTATACGATGAAGTAAGAGAACTTCTCGCAGCAAATGGAAAGGATATCTGTGAGATTGAAGAAGTAGAGCCGGAACCGTCACTGGGTAACGGAGGACTTGGAAGACTGGCAGCCTGCTTCCTGGATTCCATTGCAACACTTGGTCTGGAAGGAGACGGAATCGGGCTTAACTATCATCTTGGACTGTTCAAACAGGTATTTGAAAATCACAAACAGAAAGAGACTCCAAACCCATGGATCCAGAATACAAGCTGGCTTACTGATACAGGAATCGGATTCGATGTACCGTTCAAAGATTTCAGCCTGCATTCTAAATTATATGATATTGATGTAACCGGATATGAAAACGGAACAAATAAGCTCCATTTATTCGACATTGAATCTGTAAATGAGAATATCGTAGGAGATGGAATCACATTTGACAAAAATGATATCCGCGAGAATCTGACACTGTTTCTCTATCCGGATGACAGTGACAAACAGGGAGAACTGCTCAGAATCTATCAGCAGTACTTCATGGTTAGTAATGGTGCACAGTTCATATTGAAGGAATGTGAAGAAAAAGGATATGCACTGGAAGAACTCGACAAACATGTAGTGATCCAGATTAATGATACACATCCTTCTATGGTAATTCCGGAGTTGATCCGTCTTCTGACAGCAAGAGGAATCTCTATGGATAAGGCAATTGAGATTGTGACAAACACCTGTGCATATACCAACCATACCATCCTTGCAGAAGCACTGGAGAAATGGCCGGTTGATTATCTGGAGGCAGTTGTTCCACACTTAATGCCGATCATCCGTGAACTGGCGGCAAGAGTAGCGGCAAAATATAATAACAAAGATGTACAGATCATCGACGAGTGGAACCGCGTGCATATGGCGAGAATGGATATGCATTATGGATTCAGTGTTAACGGTGTTGCGGCACTGCATACAGAAATATTGAAAGACGTAGAATTAAAGCCGTTCTATGACATTTATCCGGAAAAATTCAATAATAAGACAAATGGTATCACATTTAGAAGATGGCTGATGCACTGTGATAAGAAACTGGTAGAATGGATGGATAAATATGGAGTCGGGGAATTCCGTAAAGATGCTTCAAAACTGGAAGGACTTCTTGCACAGATTGACAATGAAGAAGCTCTGAACGCACTTCTGGATGTTAAACAGCAGAATAAGACTGCATTAAAAGAATATCTGGAAAAAGAATCCGGAGTAGTATTAAATGATAATGCAATCTTTGATATCCAGATCAAACGTCTTCACGAGTACAAGAGACAGCAGATGAACGTCCTGTATATTATTTACAAATATCTGGATATTAAAGCCGGAAATAAACCAAAGAGACCGATCACAATGATCTTCGGTGCCAAGGCAGCGCCTGCATACATTATTGCAAAAGACATCATTCATGTAATCCTGTGTCTGCAGGAACTGATCAAGAATGATCCGGAAGTGGCACCATATCTGCAGGTTGTAATGGTAGAGAACTACAACGTAACAATGGCAGAAAAACTGATTCCTGCATGTGAAGTATCTGAACAGATTTCACTGGCATCGAAGGAAGCAAGTGGAACAGGTAACATGAAGTTTATGTTGAACGGTGCAGTAACACTCGGAACAGAAGACGGTGCAAACGTAGAGATCCATCAGCTTGTCGGAGATGAGAATATCTATATCTTTGGTGAGAGCAGTGATCAGGTAATTGAGCACTATGCAAAATCAGACTATGTGGCAGCAGATTACTATATCAATGATGCGGATATCCGCAAGTGGGTAGATTTCATCATCAGCCCTGAGATGATGAGGATCGGTGATGTACGTACACTTCTTGAGATTCATGCAGAACTGATTCAGAAAGACTGGTTTATGACACTTTTGGATGTAAAGGATTATGTTCAGACAAAAGAAAGAGTATTTGCAGATTACGAAGACCGTATGTCATGGGCGAAGAAGATGATCGTGAACATTGCCAAAGCAGGATTCTTCTCATCAGACCGTACGATCGCAGAGTACAACAGAGATATCTGGCATGTGTAAAATGTAAGATTCTTTCAGAAGCTTCATTCAAATTAAAACAGAAGAAAAAAGTAACAAAAAAGGATGCATGCACGTGCATCCTTTTTTTGAGAGAATAATGAATGAGGCTTTTCTTTTACGATATGCCACTTCACTTCTATAATAACATATCTGATCTGAATGTACAGATATGTGAAGATTCCTTAACACCTTCTTAACGGTGCAGAGTCCGCAGTTTACATCTCATTTTCATCTTCACACATCCGGTAGCCGACACCGACCTCGGTGAATAAGAACTGTGGCTGGGATGGATTGCGTTCAATCTTCCGCCGGATATTCGCCATGTTTACGCGCAGGATACGATTGTTGTTATCCGTGAACGGTCCCCATACATTTTCCATGACAGAAGCATAGGTCATAACCTTTCCGGAGTTCTTTGAAAGATAGGCTACAATCTTGTATTCGACCGGAGTCAGATGTATTTCTTTCCCATCCAGAGTAACCATACGTTTTTCAAAATCCAGCATCAGTCCCTGACATTTGTATGGCCGGATAAAAAGAGGAGAATTGGAAGCCATACGGTTACTGTGACGCAGAGAAGTACGGATACGTGCCAGTAGTTCGGACGTACCGAAAGGTTTTGTAATGTAATCATCGGCACCGAGATCCAAAGCAGCAACCTTATCCTGTTCTCCGGCTCTTGCAGAGATTACGATGATCGGACAGCTTGTCCATTTCCGGACGGATGAAATGATGTCATTGCCATCCATATCCGGGAGACCAAGATCCAGAAGGATAAGATCCGGGCATTGGGAGTTGATGATAGAAAGTCCGGATTGTCCGGTTTCGGAGGTGATGGTTTTGTAACCATTGGATCTTAAAGTTCTTGCCATAAAATCCAGTATGTTTTTTTCATCTTCTATAATCAGAATGGAATAACTGTCAGTCATAATTAAATATCCCCTTTCGGTAGTGTGAATAAAAATTCCGCACCATGTGCATGGTTGTGAGCGGCAATCTGTCCGCCATGAGCCTGGACGATCGTATTACAAATGGAGAGGCCGATTCCCATACCACGGTGTGTATCCGATGTTTTGGGAACATGATATTCCCCTTTTAATATCAGAGGAAGGGTCTGTTCATCAATTCCCTTTCCGTAATCAATGACATGGAATGTAATGGTATCAGATTCTTCTGATATTTGCAACTCAACCGGCCGGTTAGTTTCGGAATGGACAAAAGCATTTTCCATAAGGTTCATAAGCACCTGCTCAATCAGCAGAGGATCCATTGGAATGATCAGTATGTTATCGGGTGCAGTTACGTGAATCTCAATATCCGGAATTCGCTTTTTTATACGGGTGATCGCTTCAGCTACTACTTCTTCTACCAGTTCATCTTCTTTTCGGACTCTTCCGGTATCTCCCTGGATCCGGGTAATGGACAACAGATTTTCTACCATGTTCAAAAGCCAGTGTGAATCCTCGTTAATGGAGGAGACGAGATCTAACTTCTCCTGATCGGAAAGTGCTGCATAATTCTCAGTAAAAGAATCAGAAGATCCGATGATGGATGTAAGGGGTGTGCGCAGATCATGTGAAATAGCCCGCAGAAGATTGGCACGGATACGTTCTTTGTCGGCTTCATTGATCGCACGCTCCCGGTCAAGGATCATTTTATCCTGCTTTTTTAATCGCGTAGTCAGGGTAGAGACGATCATGGAGATGGTAAGAAGAAATACAAATGTTACAGGATATCCGCTGATTGCAAAACTTACTTTAAAATATGGGTAGGTAAAACACCAGTTGATAAATATCACGCAAAAAAAAGCAGAAATAATTCCGAAAAAATAGCCGGTAGTGATCCTTGCGATTATGATCAGTGCAAGAATATAGATCAATGCGATATTGGCAGGGTCACTTTGCGTGATATGAAAAAAAGAAAATGCCAGTATGGTTGCAATGGCTAGTATGATTATGGTAGATATGATATTGTGCCATAATGTCCTGGACTCAAGTGTAGTTGTTGGTGCGGTATGTTTCAAAAGGACTCCTTTCTGCAAATGTCTGCAATATAAAATATAAGATATAGTGTGTTCATTGTATCATAAAATACGAAACGGAGACATCCGAAAGAATATAATAAGTGGAAAACGTTATTAGAACTATGCTATACTGAAATTGTAATCAGAAATGAATGTATTATAATATTGTATGAAATTTAATGCGTAAACTTTAAAAGTTTGTGCGTTAATGCGCTGAAAAATATGATATTATGTGACGGGAAGCGTATAGATAAAAGGAGTAAACGGATGAAGAGATTAAAGCAGTATTCTTTTTGGGAGTATATGCGTGTGTTGTTCGTATTCATTGCAGGGCTTGCTGTGAGTCTGTTGGTGTTTTCTTATAATGTGCAGGTGAGAACCGAACAGAATGTGGAAGAATTGCTGGACTACAATACAGATCATCAACAAAGCCAGTTGAAATTCATGCTGAACACGCAGTTTATAAATTTGGGTAATATAGCAGATTATGTGGCAAAAGAAGACAGTCTGATGTGTGAGAAAAATCAGGAACTTTTGTCCTGCATGACGCAGGATACATTATTCCATGCTATTTCTATTATTGACACAGATGGAAATGGAGTTACGAATGATGGAAAAGAACAGAAAGTTGCAGATAGAGATTACTTTAAAAGAACCATGAAAGGTGAAGAAGTGTTAAGTGATCCCTTATACAGTTCGCTGGATGGAAAACGAAGAGTCGTGTTATCAGTCCCAATCAAAAAGAATGGTGAGATTATTGGTGCTGTGGCAGGTTCTTTTGATATGGTAAAGTTAAGCCAGATATTGTTTGAAGATGTATACCAGGGAAAAGGCTATCCGATGATCACAACCTGGGAGGGCAAAATAATAGCAGTAGAATCCGATGAAATCAAAGATTTGCAGGATGAGAATTTATTTGAGATATATCAGGGAAAATTCGGCAGAAACAGAGAAAGACTGGAATCGGCAAGACAAGATTTCAAATTTCACAGAAAAAACTGTATAAAAGTAAAATATAAGAAGCAGGCTTATTATATCGCATATGAATCATTAGGGTATAATCAGTGGATGTTGTGTTATACGGTGCCTGTGTCTGTTGCGTCGGAGGAGTATTCTTTTATCACTGTTTATGAGTATAGACTGCTCGGTGCTGTGATCGTTGGTGTGCTGATCATGCTGCTGGTTTTGTGGAAGCTGAATCAGAAGAAACAAACAGATCTGATAAATCGTGCACAGATGGACTCGATGACCAATATACTGAACAAAAGCAGTATCCAGTATCAGATCAATGACTGGCTGCAACATGGAGAAAAAGAAGGTATCCAGGCACTCCTCATGCTGGATCTGGATCAATTTAAAAATATTAATGATACATATGGTCATGCACTGGGGGATGAAGTTATTAAGGCTGCGGCAAAAGTACTGAAGGATACATTCAGATCCAGTGACATTGTAGGCCGTGCAGGCGGGGATGAATTTATGGTTCTGATGAAAAATGTCAGATGGGATAAAGTCATAGAACGTCAGTTGCAGGAATTATGCCATAAATTTGAAAATCTTAAAATAGGAAGTATTCCGTGTGGAGCAATCCATTGTAGTATAGGAGCCGCATATTATCCGGATCATGGAATGAATTTTGATGAATTGTATCATTATGCGGATGAGGCGTTATATGAGGCTAAGAGACAGGGACGGAATACCTATGTAATCTATCATCAGGAAAAGAAAACCTGAATCATTAAAAAATAAAAACAGGAAACTGACAGGAGGAATCAATCATGCAATGTACAAGAAATGTAACAAATCATATTATCTGGGTAGGAGCAAATGACAGAAGATTAAATTTATTCGAGAATTTATTTCCGATTCCGAGAGGGGTATCTTATAATGCTTATCTAATTAAAGATGAGAAGAATACTCTGATGGATACTGTAGATGCATCTGCATCCAAGCAGTTTATCGAAAATGTGGCTTATGCATTAAACGGAGAAAGCTTAGATTATCTGGTTGTACAGCACATGGAACCAGATCACTGTGCCAATATCCAGAGAATCCTGGAATTATATCCGGAAGTAAAAGTAGTCGGAAATGCGAAGACCATGCAGATGATCGGACAGTTTTTCGATGTAGATCTGGAAGACAGGAAGATTGTAGTAAAAGAAGGAGATACACTGGAACTTGGAAGCCATACACTTCATTTTGTAATGGCACCGATGGTACACTGGCCGGAGGTTATGGTCTCTTACGAAGCTTCGGAGAAGATACTGTTTTCTGCGGATGCATTCGGAACATTCGGGGCTCTGAACGGTAACCTGTTCAATGATGACGTGGACTTTGAAAAAGACTGGATCGATGATGCAAGAAGATATTTTACCAATATCGTCGGAAAATACGGTATGCAGGTACAGACACTTCTGAAGAAAGCAGCTGGTCTGGATATCCAGATGATTTGTTCGCTTCATGGACCGGTATGGAGAAGCAATCTGAATTACTTTATCGAGAAACATGACAAGTGGAGTAAGTATGAGCCGGAAGAGCAGGCAGTTGCCATTATCTATGGCTCGATTTACGGCAATACAGAGCAGGCAGCTGATGCGCTGGCAGCAAAGCTTGGTGCAAAAGGCGTGAAAAATATTGCAGTTTACGATGCATCAAAAACAGATGTGTCGGAACTGATCGCAGAAATCTTCCGGGTAAGCCATTTGGTAATTGCATGCCCGACATACAATGGAGGTATCTACCCACCGATTGAAAATCTGCTTGCACATATGAAAGCACTGGCGGTGCAGAACAGAACAGTTGCGGTTATGGATAACGGAACCTGGGCTGCTACAGCAGGGAAGCAGATTGTAAAACAGTTAGAAGAGATGAAAAATATGACAGTACTCGATCAGAAGTTATCTGTTAAATCGACATTAAAAGCAGATCAGGAAGAAAACCTGGATGCATTTGCACAGCAGATTATTGATGCAATGTAAGAAGTCATGACACATAAAAGATGTATATCGAGTGGAGGTCAGTAGAATGAATAATTATACAAGAGAAGATATATTAAGAATGGTAGAAGAAGAGGATGTAGGATTTATCCGTCTGCAGTTTACAGACATTTTCGGAACCATGAAAAACATTGCAATTACCACAAGTCAGTTAGACAAAGCCCTGAATAATGAAATTATGTTTGACGGTTCATCTATTGAAGGATTTGCAAGAGTGGAAGAGTCGGATATGTATCTGTATCCGAATCTGAATACATTTGAGATATTTCCGTGGAGACCGCAGCAGGGAAAGGTTGCAAGACTGATCTGTGATGTCTATAAACCGGATGGAACGCCATATGAAAGTGATCCGAGATATATTCTGAAAAAGGTCATGGCCGAAGCAAAAGAGATGGGGTATGAATTCAATGTGGGACCGGAGCTGGAGTTCTTTTTATTCCATACAGATGACGACGGACTTCCGACTACGCTTTCTCATGAAAGTGCCGGATACTTTGACCTTGGGCCTTTAGATCTGGGCGAGAATGCAAGACGTGATATGGTTCTGACGCTGGAGGATATGGGATTCGAGATCGAATCTTCACATCACGAGGCGGCACCGGCACAGCACGAAATAGATTTCCGTTATGATGAGGCGCTGACAACTGCAGATAATATTATGACATTCAAGCTGGTTGTAAAGACGATTGCCAAGCGCCATGGATTACATGCGACATTTATGCCAAAGCCGAAGTTCGGTATCAATGGTTCCGGCATGCATCTGAATATGTCGATCAGCAGGGATGGAATCAATGTATTTCAGGATGCGAAGGATGAGTATGGACTCAGTAAAGAAGCATATTGCTTTATCGGCGGAATCATGAAACATATGAAAGCGCTGACATTTATCACGAATCCAAGTATCAATTCCTACAAACGTCTGATTCCGGGATATGAGGCACCGGTATACATCGCATGGTCTGCAAAGAACCGTACACCACTGATCCGGATTCCGGGAAGCCGCGGAGAGTATACAAGAGTAGAACTTCGTAATCCGGATCCTTCAGCGAATCCTTATTTGGCGTTGGCGGTATGTCTTGCGGCGGGTCTTGACGGGATCAAACAGGGCTTGATGCCTCCGAAAGCAGTCAACCGCAACGTATATGAGATGACGGATGAAGAACGTAAGATCTTTGGAATTGAGAAAATGCCGGGAAGTCTGAGAGAGGCAGCAATAGAATTCCAGAAGGATACCTTTATCCAGGAGATATTAGGGGAAGATCTTTCCAGAAAATACATCGAAGCAAAGACCAGAGAGTATTATGAGTATAGAATCCAGATTACAGACTGGGAGCTTGAAAAATATCTGCACTTACTGTAATACGATTTTGCACTTAACAGAAACGCGCAAAAGAGTATCTGACAGGAGGTGGCAGAGTGACAGGGATTATTGTTGTATTCCCGAATAAAGATAATGCAACAAATATCAGAAATCTGCTTGCCAGGGGCGGTATGGATGTAATTGGCGTGTGTTCCACCGGTGCACAGGCTATGCACTATGCAGATACCGTGGATAACGGGGTCGTGGTCTGCGGTTACCGCATGAAAGATATGATGTATACACAGCTGCGGGAATATTTACCGGATTCGTTTGAAATGCTCCTGATCGCATCGCAGGATAAATGGAGCAGCGGGGATGTAGAAGGAATTGTAGGGCTTTCTACCCCAATCAAGGTATACGACCTTATGAATACCATGAACATGATGCTTCAGTCCATGGACAGAAAACGAAAAAAACGGAAGAAAGAATCAAAGAATCGTGATCCAAAGCAGCAAGAGACGATCCGCAGAGCAAAGGAACTCCTGATGGAACGTAATAATATGTCTGAAGGAGAAGCACACCGCTATCTTCAGAAGAGCAGTATGGACAGTGGAACGAATATGGTAGAGACAGCAGAGATGGTACTGAGCATTATGGCAGAGTAAGGGATGAAAGAGTAAACATATTATAGAGAAAACGGATGCAGGAAAGGCAGGAAGAAAGAACAAATGAAATTTACAAAGATGCATGGACTTGGCAATGATTATGTCTACGTCAACTGTTTTGAAGAAAAGATTGACAATCCGCCGGCGGTGGCAAGATTCGTCAGTGACAGACATTTCGGTATTGGTTCTGACGGACTGATTATGATCAATCCGTCAAAAACAGCTGATTTCGAGATGGAGATGTACAATGCAGATGGTTCCCGAGGCGAGATGTGCGGCAACGGAATCCGTTGTGTGGCGAAATATGTCTATGATTACGGGCTGACCGATAAGACACAGATTTCCGTGGAAACACTTGGAGGAATAAAATATCTGGATCTTACCGTGGAAGACGGGAAAGTGTCACTGGTAAAAGTAGACATGGGAAAACCGGAACTCGAAGCTGATCTGATTCCAATCATATCAGAGCGGGAACAGGTGATCGACGAACCAATTGAGGTGGATGGGAAAGAGTACCATATGACAGGAGTATCTATGGGAAATCCGCATGCAGTTATCTATGTGGATGATGTAAAGGGACTGGATCTGGAAAAAATCGGACCAAAGTTCGAGAATCATGAAAGATTTCCGAAGCGTATCAATACAGAGTTTGTGCACTGTATCGACAGACAGACGGTAGAGATGCGTGTGTGGGAACGCGGCTCGGGTGAAACCCTTGCATGTGGAACCGGAGCATGTGCCGTAGCTGTCTCCAGTATATTAAATAACTTGACAGATACACAAGTTACGGTAAAATTATTAGGTGGAGACTTGCAGATCGAATGGGACAGAGAAAAGGATCGTGTATTTATGACAGGACCTGCAACAGTTGTATTCGACGGCGTGATAGACATTACAGAGATAAAGGAGTAAGAAGATGTTTAAAGTAAACCAGGATTATTTGAAGTTACCAGGAAGCTATCTGTTCTCAACAGTAGCAAGAAAACAGCGTGAATATCAGGCAGCACATCCGGAAGCCGAGATCATTAAGCTGAGTATCGGCGATGTAACACAGCCTCTGGCACCTGCAATTGTTGAGGCTCTTCACGGGGCAGTTGATGAGATGGCACATGCAGAGACATTTCATGGATATGCACCGGATCTTGGATATGAGTTCTTAAGAAGCGCAATGGCGAAGAATGATTATCAGGCAAAAGGATGCGACATCAAAGCGGATGAGATCTTCATTTCCGACGGGGCAAAAGAAGACTGCGGTAATATTCAGGAGATTTTCTCGAAAGACAGCAAGATCGCTGTGTGCGACCCAGTATATCCGGTTTATGTAGATACAAACGTTATGGCAGGACGTACAGGTACATATGATGCTGCAGCAGGAACATGGAGCAATGTCATCTATATGCCTTGTACAAAAGAGACGAACTTTGCACCGGAGCTTCCAAAAGAGACACCGGACATCATTTATCTGTGTTTCCCGAACAACCCAACAGGATCTACGGTAACAAAAGAACAGCTTCAGACATGGGTTGATTATGCAAATAAAACAGGCGCAGTGATCATCTATGATGCTGCTTACGAAGCATATATTTCAGAAAAAGAAGTGCCGCATTCTATCTATGAGTGCGAGGGCGCAAGAACATGTGCGATCGAGATCAGAAGTTTTTCTAAGAATGCTGGATTTACAGGAGTACGTCTGAGTGCAACAGTAATTCCAAAAGATATCAAGTCAGGAGATGTGATGTTACATTCTCTGTGGGCAAGACGTCACGGAACAAAGTTCAATGGAACTTCTTATATCATCCAGAAAGCAGGAGAGGCCGTATACTCTGATGCGGGAAAAGAACAGTTGAGTGCACAGGTTGCTTATTACATGAACAATGCCAAAGTAATCAAAGAAGGACTCAAAGATGCCGGATACAATGTATCAGGCGGTGTCAATGCACCATATATCTGGCTTGAGACACCAAAGGGAATGACATCATGGGATTTCTTCGATTATCTGCTTGATAAGGCTAATGTAGTAGGTACTCCTGGATCAGGATTCGGACCAAGCGGAGAAGGATATTTCCGCCTGACTGCATTTGGAACCTATGAGAGTACAGTTGCAGCGATTGAGAGAATTAAGAAGATGTAATAAAAAAACGGCCGGTATTCCTATGCTGAAAAAAGTACGGGATACCGGTTTTTTTAACGTTATGTGTTCCGCAGATGGCGCCACAACAAATGCAGAGAGATGTGGTCAGGATTTTGGATATACTCTTATCTGAAGTTCTGTAATATGTTCGCGGATATCTGCTGATTGATGATTGTCTACCCAGATCAGTTCCAGAATAGGTCCATCAGGAACAAGACCATGACCATCTGCATAGTTGAGAAGTTCCGGAATATAAGTGGTGTTCTGACGGTAATCACCTGCATAGGTGAAGGTAAGATAAGTACCGCCGCGGAGACAATACTCTCCCGAATTATCAATGATAAACACTCCAGAATAATTTTCATACTGTCCTTTCTTTATTTCTTCTAACGGAAGAAAAGATCCGATGTTATGGTTGCTGATAATATAAAGATTTTCTGTATTTTTATTCAACAACTGTTTTACCAGAAGATCCATTTCTTCGTCTGTGTGGTAGGGAATATGCAAGGTATGGCAATAACGGTCGGGAAACGTCTGCAGACGGATTTTAAGCAGTGCCTGGTCTTCCGCACCGGATAATGTCAGAAGCCGTTCTTCTACATTTTTCTGAAGACGGTTTAATTCCTGAATCTGCTGATGGATGACATCCAGTTCTTCTGTGAGCAGCTTACGCGTGTTCTCAACGCTTCGATTGTCCATGTATTCCCGGATTTTTTCCATAGGAAATCCCAGACGTCTCAGATCACGTATGATATTCAGACGCCACAGATCATCAAGCGTATAGAGCCGGTAATTATTTTTTCCGCGTTTTGGAGCCAGAAGTCCCAGCTTCTCATAATAGCGGAGAGAATCCGGTCCGATGTTGTATAGTTTGGATATTTCGTTGATCTTAAAAAACTGTTTCATATATTCACCTGTTGAAAACAAAATTCTGTTGATACATAATACTTGACCTTAGTATTATACCAGGGTTTAGACTATGAATGAAAGAAAAACAGGTAAAAGAAATGAGGTTTTAATATGAGACTCGAAGGAAAGTCTTTGAAGAGTGATTTTTTGCGTTTTATCATCCCGTCAATTATCGCCCAGTGGGTATTCTCGCTTTATACCATGGTAGATGGTATCTTTGTGGCAAGAGGGGTATCGGAAGTGGCACTGACAGCGGTGAATATCTCCATGCCGTTTACAACAGGACTGTTTTCTGTCTCCATCCTGTTTGCAGTCGGAAATTCGACGATTGTGGCAATCTTTCTAGGACAGGGGGAAAGACAGAAGGCGAACGAAGTCTTTACGCAGAATGTGGTCTTATTATGTATTCTGTCGGTGTTGATTACAATACTGGTTATGATATTTCTGGATCCATTTGCAAGATTCCTTGGAGCAACGGATCATATTCTTCCATATGCGAGAACATATATTGGAACGATCGCACCATTTTCTGTAGTATATATCCTATCTTATTCATTTGAGACGCTGATCAAGACAGATGGCTATCCAAAGCTTGCGACAATCTATGTGACATCCGGGGCTGTGCTGAACTGTATCCTGGATTATATTCTGGTCATGGTGCTGCATAAAGGCGTCTGGGGTGCGGCATTTGCTACCGGGATCTCGCAGGCAGCAGTGATCCTCTTGTATCTGTGGCATTTTCTGGGACCGAAAGGAACAATAAGATTCTCGAAGTTCCATCTGATGCCATCGGAAATCGGGAGGCAGATCCGTAACGGCATGTCTTCCGGGATAACAGAATTCTCAAGCGGGATTATCATCTTCTTTTTTAACCAGGCAATCCTGAAATATATAGGAGAATATGCATTGGTAAGTTATACGATCATCTCATATGTGAATACGATCGTTGTCATGTCCATGGCAGGCATTGCGCAGGGAACCCAGCCACTGATCAGTTACTACTATGGAAAAAACGAATCGGAAAAATATAAGAAGCTTCTGAAGTATGGAATGGTGGCAGCTGCGGCAGGTTCCGTGGCGGCTGTAGTCATATGTTATGTTGGAGCAGAAAGTATTGTGGGATTGTTCTTAAAAGAGAGTGAAGCATCTCTGAGTATATATTCGGTGCGGGTGCTCCGCATCTTTATCCTGTCATTTCTGCTTGCGGGACTCAATGTGGTTCTGGGAGGATATTTTACCTCTGTGGAAAAGGCTGGATTTGCAACGCTGATCTCACTTACCAGAAGTCTGATCGCACTGGTGATCAGTCTGGTATTTCTGACAGCTGTGTTTGGAGGAGAAGCTATCTGGTGGGCACCGCTGATCGCGGAGAGCTGCTGTCTGGTGTTATCAGCCGGGTTATATCAGTGGTACAGAAAAAAATAATTTTTTTAAAAATATCTATTGACTTTTCTCTGCAAACGAGTATAATTAATATTCGCTGGACAACTTAAGGACAGCAGAGAAAAGTCTTATTGATGCGGATTGGTGTAATGGCAGCACAGCAGACTCTGACTCTGTTAGTAGAGGTTCGAGTCCTCTATCCGTAGTTATGATGCCGGGTACTTCATTAAGAAGTATCCGGTTTTTCGTTATAGAAAAAAATCAAAAATACCTATTGACTTTTTTGAAAAAATTGGTATAATAATATTTGTTCGCTGAACAATGCAGAACATCACACTGATGCGGATTGGTGTAATGGCAGCACAGCAGACTCTGACTCTGTTAGTAGAGGTTCGAGTCCTCTATCCGTAGTTCCTTGGCAGGGGCGCCGGATACTTTTTAGAAGGTGTCCGGTTACTTTTAAAAATTGTATATATCGGAGTGTGGCTCAGCTTGGTAGAGCGCTACGTTCGGGACGTAGAGGTCGCGTGTTCGAATCACGTCACTCCGATTGAATGATACAGTATCTGATATGGGTACTGTATTTTTTTATATAATAGGAAACCGGCATAAAAAAGAGGAATTCCGAAGATTATATTGATCCGGGATTCCTCTTTTTTGTTCTCATTATTATGCCAAACTTGATATAGAAAATCCGATTATCCGCATAAATACAGCATTTAAGGGCTGTTCATCACTTGAAAAAATAAGTGTTTTACCACGAATTTACCATAATTGAATATGAGTCTTGATATGACGAAATATAAAGGGAGATTGCACGTATAATAAAACCGCGTATCTCCCTTTAACAAACTATCTAAAGTTTTCTACATTTATAACTCTGGAAAAACAATCGCACAAATTCATGTTGTGAGTGACCATGATTATAGTAATGCCCTTTTCATTTAATTCTTTCAAAAGTTTCATCACTATCAATTCGTTCTCTTTATCAAGTCCAGAAGTTGGTTCATCAGCTAATATAATCTGACTTCCTTGCAAAATCAATTTAATAATTGCAATTCGCTGTTGCTCTCCACCGCTTAACTGATATACTTTTTTGTTAAGCATGTCACTTAGCTCAAATTGCTTTAAATACTTATTGATTAGTTTCAGTTTTTCTTCTTTTTTTACTTTTTTATATTCAAGAGCTAATTTTAAATTCCACAACACGCTTTCATCTTCTATTAGTCCATAATTTTGAAATAGATAGCCTATTGTATATCTTCTCAAAATCATAGCATTTTTACCGTTCATGGACAAATTTTTATGACTATCAATAGTGATTGTTCCCTCGGATATATCAGTAATCAATCCTATTATATTTAAAAGTGTCGTTTTACCTGCCCCGCTTTTCCCTACAAGCCCCACAAATTCGCCTTTTTCTATTTCTAAAGATAAATTTTCAAATAGAACCTGATTTTTCCCATATTCTTTTTTGACGTTCTTTAATGTAATCAATGACATACTTATGCCCCCTTTTCAATCTCATATAAAGCGTTTGAGATATAAATTCTATAAAGCAATTCGCAGAATATGTAGTCAATAAGTATAATCGCAAAAAGGCAAGCAAAATAATAATTTATAGCAGTTAATACGCCTGATATAATTATTTCGATTCCCCAAAAAATATACCGATTTTTCAGTGTCCTAAAATGAGAGAATCCTAAAATCTCTTTTGCCGCATATCTCTTTCGATTTACAAAAATGTCCACATAATTTGAAATATACAAAATAAACAGTAAAGACACTATAAAGACAATCGTAAACATAGTGAGTGTTTTAAGAACGAATGTCACATTTTCAAGTTGCATTAAATAAGGTGTAAGTAATGTTCCAGCTGTAACTAATTGCTCTAAATCATATTCTGATAACAAAGAAGAAAAATCTTCTCTTGACTCCATTTGAAAAAATAAACACCTTGTATTTAAAGAATCCAAATAGTAAAGTCCTGCAAAATTGCCCGTATCAACAATGATAACAGGATTAGCCATATCCGAAAAACCATTTTCTGTATTGACTTTTATCGTAGAATCATCGTCTATATAAACAACATTAAATTTATCAATAGTTTTTTCTTCTCCCGGTATTCCATAAAATTGATTGTAATTCATCAATCGGAAATATTCTTGCTTAATATATTCGCTAATAGAATTTTCATCATTCTTATATTTATGTGGAACTAATACTGTTGGTTCACTAAATATATCTTCTCCCAATGGTTTTCCACTGAGCTGGATATTTGAAAATTCATTCAGATAATTTCTATTTGCAATAACAAGCTGTTGTTCATAATAGGGGCGTGATGTCTGCAAACCACCGTCTGTCCTAAAATCACATAGTAGTGAATGGTTATGATTATACATCTCTAATGTTTGTTCAGAATATTTTTCTAATATGTCTGTGTTTGCTAACGCATAATCATACTCCGATGAATTAAAACCATTAGCGGTATAATATCCGTCCAGATACTTATAATCTAAAACAGCTTGTTGGCTTTGTCTAAATGAGTTCCCCTGATTCAGCAATGAAATAATAGTGATAGCGATTATTACCGAAAAAATTATTTTTATAGCCTGAACTACAATATTTGTGCCGCTATTTAAAGTCTTATTTTTTATCATTGCCTCTAAAGAAACAAACTTAATTAAAATACTTGTAATTAAAACACAAAGTATATTTATAGCTAAAACACCAATAAAGAACAGTACACTTGTTGCTAAATAAGAAAAATCATATCTGTTTGTTAATGCGTAATATAAATTTAGCAAGAACAGTAATACTAAACATATTACAGCAAAATATTTTATTACACTGGTAATTTGCTCCTTTAAAATATGTATAGTAGAAAAGCCCATGCTTTTTTTAATACCTATTTTTTTCAAACTATAAGACGTATAAATACAGTATATGATTTGAAGTACAATAAATAAGATTACAAAATTCAGAAGATTCAATTCTAATACCATACTATACGGAATAGCGTCATTTTCAAAGTTATTTATTGCGACGGACAGTTGAGAAGCTATCTCTTTAATTGCGTTAGCTGGTAAATCTGTATAGAATACACCAACACTATCTAAAAAATCTTCCTTTTGCAATTCATGATATTGAAACAAAATAGAGGAAGATATAGGCTGTTTTTGTGTAAACTCATTTAATGGATAGCAATATAAATCATAAACAGATTTATCTGTGGAAGTGAGCGTATTGTTAATGAGTTCTAATTTATTTTGAGAATATTCTTCTGTAAATATTGTATAAAATTTGTCGAGAATTTCTGGCGATGTTTCTTCTAAAACATACCCTTTTAAATTCTCAGTAGCAATGTTATTCTTTTCATAAATGTTGTAAATAGAAGTATTAAAAATATATGCAAAGAGTATGACTTCAAGGAAAATAAAAATCTTTAAAAATTTTTTCATAACATACGCCCCTTTCTTTGAAGAAATGTATAAAATAGGGCGGGACAAATAGCCCCGCCCTAGGTGTTTGAACTATTTTACTCAATATGGATAATAATCATAATAAGATGTTTCGTTCGCCCACCAAACTCTCTTTGCATCTTTGTAAGCGTAGTTTGACTTGAATCCACTGGTATATGTATCTCCGCCGACCTTTACAGTTGCCTTTACCATGTAGTTGCGACTAATACCTGCTTTACGCCCAATTTCGGAATATACAATGGTGTCTGTTTGCCCTCCCCATTGTAGTACAAATCTCCACCCGCTACATCAATAGCCCACGCTGTAAGTGGAGCGCCGACAACCATAACTGCTGCTACAAGACCAACTACTTTCGTTCTCAACTTCTTTGCTCTCATTCGATAAACCTCCTTTCTCTTTTTTACTTTTTGATAGTTTTATGTCACGTACTGTTTTTACTAACCTCAACATAACATATATTTCATTAAATGTCAAGTTATTTTTGTTTCTATTTTATATATGACCTCTTTGTTGCTATCATATTTTGTGCATAATGCACAAAATCAAAGCGCCAATATTAGTGCTTTCCACGATTGTACTTTTACAATGAAAAGACGAAGTACCTGTGATAAATTCATTGCTCTAAAATTATTAGAGAAACTATACAATATAGCTATCCTTTTTTCTCTTGTCTGCCATAAACAGAAAAGAAAAAGCCCTGTCAAGAGCCTGCCACTTCTTTAGAAGTGGTGCTTGCACTCTTGATCTGGGCTTTTTGTTTGCTGTATCTTTTTGCAAGAGGAAAAAGGCTACTCGTCCCCGTTGTCAAAATGGCTGTCCTTTAAGACTTCCCGCAACAGCTCCATATCTTCTTTTGAGTTGGGATTTATCCTCTTTACAACCTGATAAGGTGTACCGTACTTGTGTCCGTCTGTGCTTTCCCCGAACATATCCATGCTGTATAAATCATCATAACGGTCTAATACTTTCTGAAATTTCAAGTGCTGGATAAATGTTTTGATAGGGTAAAGGTCGGACGCTTGTATGTCCTCTCCCTTGATATAGTCTGTGATGTATTTCCGCAACTGCTCCAACTCATACTCTAGCCATTCTTCTTCACTGTCAAAGAAGTTATCATAGTGTCCGTGTTTCAGTTCTGCATTTAGGCGTTCTTCCGTCCGTAAAAACTTGCATACCTCTTTTTCCGCCTGTTGGACAAACTTCCATTCTCCCGACAACAATTCATTCGGTGTTACTTCCAGTACGTCCATTATCTTTTCCAGCGTGTCAAAGGTGGGATAGTTTACCCCTCGTTCAATCTTAGAAAGGCTCTGCATATTGATACCGATGGCGTCCGCAAGCTCCTGCTGTTTCATTTTCCTGTGTTTTCTTATGGTCTGTATGTTCTCCCCTAAAAAATTTATTTTCTTTGTGTCATGCTCCATAACTTCTTATATCTTTTCCTTTCCCGGCTTTTTCGTTCCTTTATAAGCCTATCATACTTATTATAGCCGAAAAAGTCAAGAAAAAGTTCTTGACAAGTAATTCTAACGGCGTTATTATCATGGAGGATATAGTGATTAAGCACAATGAGGTCAATCACACGCTTGAGTAGGCATAGAAAAGAGTTATTTTCGCTTTGATAGCATGAATAGGCATGGACTATCCGACCGAAAACGGTGTTTCTTCCTGTGCCTGCCCCGTTTAGCCACGAGCCTCCCAAAGGCTCGTGAGCGTTAAGAACGGGGCTGGTGCAGGAAGAAAAGGAACGCCGTAGGCGTTCCGTACAGGGCGTATATGTAACACCGCCCTGCGCATACATGTCATAGTACCTAGAAACTGTGATAAATAAAGGACAAAACACGATTTTTACCCCGCAAAAAAACGGGGAGTACGAAAGGAGTAATGCACTATCGCAACACATGAAAATTTATCCGTCAAGATTGATTACATCAGCATTGTCTTTGATACGGCAACGGCAGAAGATGTGATACGGCACATTTTATGCTTGCCGACCGATATTTTTAATGTCTATCCTGCAACGGTCAAATTTAAGACGTATCAGGCGCGTTGGGAAATCGGAGATATTTATGTATCGGGCGACGCAAAAAAGACAGAGGACAACCCACAAGGGCTGGGCTGTTATCTCGTGATGACAGGCAGGGGGTGTGATGATATTTTCCGTATCCTCGATAACAACGGCTTGACCTTTGGGGATATGTTCGGACGCTGTGAAAGGAGATATGGGGCTGGAAACTACCATTTCACAAGGCTGGACGTTGCCATTGACGACAGGAACGAAACGCCGTTCTTTACCATAGAGCAGATAAAGAAGAAATGTGAAAAAGAGGAATTTATCGCCAACAGTGAGGGCTACCATTTTGACGAGAGCAAGTTTGATGATTTTGACACCGCAAAGACCGTCTATATCGGGGCTGGAAAATCGGGGCTTTCCTACCGCTTTTATGACAAGGACAAGGAAGTGTGCGGCAAATACAACAGGACGCTTGATGAAGTCGGGAGTTGGAAACGGACGGAAATGCAACTGCGTGATGAAAAGGCTCATGCCTTTGCTATGGCATTTCAGGCAAGACCGCTGGAGATTGGGGAACTGGCTTTCGGACTGCTGGCGGACAACCTGCGTTTTGTCGTAGCAAACAGGAATGAGAGCAACAAGAGCAGGTGGAAAACGTGCCGTTTCTGGCAACGCTTTTTAGGGGCTGTGGAACTTTTAAAACTCCATGTACCCACACCGCATAATTCCCTTGAAGAAACGCAACAGTGGCTTACAGAGGGTGGTGTCATATCCGCTGTCAAAGGCTTTTACTTCCTCGAATCCCATGACGCTTTAGGTGGGCTGGAACGTGTCGGGGATATGGTAGATAAGGCAAGGTACAGCACTTCCCTTTCCAGCAAGCTGACCGCCCATTTACAGCGGATAGACAGGACAGAATTGATACCCTACGTCCAGTATGACACAAAGAACAGGTAGGGGGGTGGCATGATGAACGAAAAGATTGATATTCCTGTATGGGAAAAATACACCCTTACCATTGAGGAAGCGTCAAGATACTTCACAATCGGACAGAACAAGCTACGCCGATTGGTAGAAGAAAACCGACACGGCGACTGGTATGTGATGAACGGCAACCGTATCTTGATTAAGAAAAAACAGTTTGAGAAATTTATGGATAAAACAGACGCAATCTAATGCAAAAGAGCCTTGTATGTGATATTATTTCAGTAAGTCATATCAAGGCTCTTTCTTACGAAAGGAGCAGATAAGAAATGTCGGAAAAAAGACGGGACAGTAAAGGTCGCCTCTTAAAGACAGGAGAGAGCCAGCGAGCAGACGGAAGATACTTATACAAATATGTGGACAAGGCAGGAAAGACAAGGTATGCCTATTCATGGAAACTTGTGCCGACAGACCTCGTACCTAAAGGCAAGAGGGACGGGAAATCCCTAAGGGAATTAGAAACGGAGATACAAAGGGATTTACAGGACGGTATCGACACAACAGGCGGAAAAATGACGCTGTGCCAGCTATACGCCAAACAGAACGCCCAGAGAGCCAACGTAAAGGAAAGCACAAGACAGGGCAGGAAAAAGCTCATGCGGACATTAGAGGGCGATATACTGGGGGCTAGGAGCATTGACAGCATACGCCTTTCAGACGCTAAGGAATGGGCGTTACGCATGAAAGACAAGGGCTATGCTTATCAGACCATAAGCAATTATAAACGCTCGTTAAATGCGTCATTCCGCATTGCCATAGCGGACGACCTCGTGAGGAAGAACCCCTTTGATTTCAAGCTGAATGAGGTCATAGAGGACGACAGGACACCACGGCAGGCATTGACCGAGGAACAGGAAGAAAGGCTCTTGTCCTTTGCCAGCAGGGACAGGGTATATAAAAAGTATTATGACGCAATCGTAATACTGTTAAAGACAGGGCTTCGTATCTCGGAACTGTGCGGACTGACAAGGCAGGATATAGACTTTGAAAACGGCGTTATCCATGTAGACCACCAGCTATTATCCAGCAAGGAAACGGGCTATTATATCGAAACACCAAAGACAAAAAGCGGTGTGCGTGATGTTCCCATGAGTGAGGAAGTGAAACAGGCATTTGAGCGTGTCATGGCAAACAAGGCAAAGGCAGAGCCGACAGAGATAGACGGGTACAGTGGTTTCCTCTTTCTGAACGGGAAAGGCTTTCCTATGACGAATGCCTATTATACTTCTACTTTCGCTAATCTGAGAAAGAAATATAACAAGAGCCATGAGGACAGCTTACCAAAGATAACGCCCCATGGTCGAGTTATAATAAGGACAAGTTAGAAAACTCCAGTAAATACAAGGGGTTGCACTAATTTAGTCCTTATTTTTAATTTCCTGAAAAGGGAAAAATAAAGCAGCGCTGTCATTCCAGAATATGAATTATTACAGATTCAGACTGGAAATGGATTTGTGTAAGACAAGAGTAAAAACAACAGAATTATTGTAATTATAGGACTGAATTAGCTCGCACGGAATATAGATTCCGGATGTCTAATTCAGTCCTCTTTTTGATTGATGACGATGAAAGGTGATGAAAAATGGCTAGAATTATTTCTATTGTAAACCAAAAAGGGGGAACGGGAAAATCCGCATGTACAGCTAATTTAGCAGTAGGATTAGCACAAAAGAATATGAAAGTGTTGATTGTAGATGCCGATCCACAGTCTGATGTATCCGCAGGATTTGGATATCGTGATTGTGATGACAGTAATGAAACACTTACTGCTCTTATGGATGCTGTAATGAAAGATGAAGATATTCCTTCCGAATGTTTTATCAGACATCAGGCAGAGGGGATAGACATTATCTGTTCTAACATTGGACTGGCAGGTACGGAAGTACAGTTGGTAAATGCAATGAGTAGAGAATATGTATTGAAACAGATTTTATATGGTATCAAAGATCAATATGATGTAGTCATCATTGATTGTATGCCATCATTGGGAATGATTACGATTAATGCGCTGGCTGCATCAGATGAAGTCCTCATTCCAGTTGAAGCATCCTACCTGCCAATCAAAGGATTGCAGCAGTTGTTAAAAACAATCGGTAAGGTCCGTAAGCAGATTAATCCGAAGCTGCAAGTCGGAGGTATTTTGTTTACGATGGTCGATGCTCATACGAATGATGCCAGAAATAACATGGAACTTCTCAGAAATGTATATGGAAGTCAAATTCATATCTTTGATAATTATATTCCATTTTCTGTAAGAATGAAGGAAGCAGTCAGAGAAGGACAGAGTATTTTCTCTTATGATCCGAAAGGCAAAGCTACAGAAGCTTATCGGAGAGTGACGGAGGAGGTGCTGAAAGATGCCATCTAAAAAAAGAGCAACTCCCATTTCCTTACAGCCACTTGATGCGTTATTTGGAACAAACGAAGAAACAAACAATGGAATTTGTGAGATAGAAATAGGAAGCCTTCATCCATTTCCAAATCACCCGTTTCAAGTAAAAGATGATAAGAAAATGGAAGAATTATCAGAAAGCATTACACAATATGGCGTGTTGGTTCCTGGTATTGTGCGATTGAGAGAGTCCGGTGGTTATGAGCTGGTAGCTGGTCATAGGCGAAAACGAGCATGTGAACTTGCGGGATTAGAGAAAATGCCTGTTATCATCAAAGATCTTACAGATGATGAAGCGACGGTGATCATGGTAGATTCCAACATTCAACGAGAAGAGCTGCTGATCAGTGAAAAGGCATTCGCTTATAAAATGAAATATGAGGCGTTAAAGCGTCAGGGAAAACGGTCTGATTTAACTTCTTGCCAAGTTGGCAAGAAGTTGGCGGCAGAAGAAGTCAGTCAGAATACAGGAGATAGTTCCAGACAGATTCTTCGATATATTCATCTGACAGAGTTAATCGCAGAACTTTTAGAACTGGCAGACGAGAAGAAGCTTCCCTTTAATACAGCTGTTGAAGTTTCATATTTGAGAAGTGAAGAACAACAGATATTGCTTCAGTATATGAGTAATCACAATATGGTACCGTCTATGAAGCAGGCAAAGGAATTGAAGCAGATTGCAAAAGAGCAGATGTTGACATATTCAGAGATTGACCAGATCTGTATGAATGAAAGTACTGAGAAAGTACAGGTACAGATTCCGGCGAAAAAGCTGAAACAGTATTTTCCTGAGTCATATTCTAAAGCTCAGATGGAAGAAGTGATATTTATGCTCCTGGCATCATGGGCAGAAAAACAATAATATGATATGCGAAGTTGGACAGAAGGAATGAAAAGATGATGATAGAAGATGTAATTAAAAAATCAATACTGCCACTGGCATTTATGCTATTCTGGTTCTGGATGGTATCCACCATCATGAAAGTCAGTGGACAGACAGACTTATTCTGGTGGATATTTCTTTCCGGACTTCCATTTGGAATACATAAAATGCGGCTGGTCCTGATTCCAAAAGGAATGGATATAACAGCAACACTTGGGATGGCTGCATTAAGTGTTATCATTGGAGCTTTGATTGGAAGTATCATGATTCCAGTGTATGTAATCCGTGCGGTATACGTTTTCTTACGATATATCATCGGAAAATAATTGAATATTTGATAAGAGGCAGGCTTGCGAAAATAAAATCGTAAGCTTGCCTCTTTTTTTTGTACCCAAAATCAGGCAATTCAGGGGAAATCCCTTTTGCAAATATATATACCTGGAGGATTTTTAAGATGAGAGAGCGAATTGAAAGTAAGCATGTAACAAAAGAAATCAAAAGTCAGATGCCAGTGATTCCGGTGGAAATTGTTAAAGAAAGAGGTTGTACGTTCTGCCCGTATTATCTGGGCAATTATGAGAAACAGCCACGCTGTATGATGAAAATCTGTGCCTGGGATGATGAAAATGAACGTTTCCATCCAGTTCTTCGTGGACTGATTCCATTTTACAAAGAGAAGATGGAAAAAGCAGAAGAGAAGTTCCTGGCAATGAAAAAGATTTACACAACGCTGTTAGGAATGTTTGCCGATGAAATGAAGCAGGAAGAGTTGGAAAAAGATGAATGTTACGGATGTGCCTATGGAAAATGTGGACCATGTATCGGTATCTGTTACAAATCAATGAAAGCATAGGAGGGTTAAGCCAATGAATACAACAGTTATTTCCGGGCGATTGGTAAGAAATCCTGGATACAACGAAGTGGAGAATGAAAGAGGACTTCATAAGATTGCCAAGTTTGTTCTGGCAGTCAGAAGAAATTATTCCGATGAAGTCAGTTTTATTCCGGTAAAGGCTTTTGCAAAGAAAGCAGAATTTGCCAGAGATTATCTGATGCAGGGAACGAAGGTCATGGTGGAAGGCGAGATTGTCACAGGTAATTATGAAGATAAGGATACCGGGAAAAAGATCTATACAACTGAAGTGTATGCAAATCGGATCGAATTTGCAGGTGCAAAAATAGTTGACAGACCACCGTTTCCAGAAGATGCGGAAGGGTTCTTAGAGATCCCAGAGGGCATGGAAGAGGAAATGCCGTTTAGATAGAGGAGGATAAAAGATGGTTTCAGTAGATCAGGCGTATATGGTAGGGCATATGAAAAATGCCGATGGAAGTATCAATAACAAAAATGTAGTGCTGTCAGCAGCATGTGAAGCAGCGGAACTGTTCCAGTGCATGATGTCAGTAAATCAGAAACTGGAGGACTGGCAGAGATTTAACCACACCTTGGAGATGCATCTTAGAAGTGTGGAATGTGAGAAAATCCATGATATCTGTCAGGCGGTATATGGAATGAAACATCCGTCCGATGAACTGGAAGGATTGTATCTGGCAAGAGAGGATGAACAGATATGCCTGCTGTACTATCAGGTATTTGTAGGGATGCTGGAAATCAATATTAATTCAGCCGAAGTGCTGTACAAACAGAAGGAGGAAATAATCAATGAGTAAGGTGGAGTATATGCCGGTAGATTGTCTGCAGGTGCCAAAGATGCTGTTCCAGGTGGAAAAATTCAAAAATCTGTCAAATACAGCAAAAATTTTATACAGCTTATTTCTGGATCGTTTGAAATTTGCGGTGCAGAATGGCTGGGTAGATCATAACGGAGATCTGTTTGTTATCTATCCAAAAAGCGAAATGAAGAAAGACCTGAATACGACTCGATATGGCGTAGATCAGGCAGTACAGGAACTTGTTAAGATTGGAAAGCTGGTGCGTATTGTTCAAAACAATGGAAAGGCGAACCACTTTTATATCAATGATATTTATGAAAATGAGATGGAGGAAGAATCAATGATGACATTAGACAGAATTATGGCAAATATGCCGATGGAAGAAAGAGAAATTATCATGGACAAGATGGTGGCAGCATCCAGAGATATTCTGGGAACAATTGCAGATATGGGATATCTGGATGAATATGAGACACCACTGACTCCTATGGAAGAGCGAGGCTATTACGATGAAGAAGGTAATCTTGATATTGATGCCGTAGAAGCCGATGGCTATGAGTTTGGTATGGATCTGGCATTTGGCGTGTTATCTGTTTGTGAAGGAAAGCCTGAACATGTGCTGGAAATTCAGAAATATGTAAATGAACAGTATGAGTGCTGTTCTAATAAGAAGTTTATGAAAGTTCTGGAAACAATCGCACGAATGAATGGAAACGAGGAGGTTTATATCGAGGATATGTATGCCTGCAATAAAGAAGCAAGGAATTATTATCTGAGCGAGTTAATGATGTGCTTCAACTTTGTGTTTAATGAGATGTGTCATGGAACAGGCAGTGCAGCAGGGTGTGATTTTAATAGTGAGGAAGAATAGGAAATAAGCTATGGCAGATTTTGAATATTTCAGAGCAGAAGAATCTGACCAGTTTTCTTTTTTTCGGATCCCCAAAGCTCTGTTCACAGAAAAAGAGTTTGCAAGCCTGTCCACAGACGCAAAGCTCCTTTATGGAATTCTGCTTGATCGAATCAGCCTATCCAAGAAAAATGGATGGATTGACAATGATGGTTATGTCTATATCATTTATACGATCGCAGAATTGCAGGAACTGTTGCGAATGTCGCATACGACAGTGACAAAGCTTCTTTATGAGCTTGACAGTGTGCATGGGATTGGATTGATCGAACGGTATCGGCAGGGGAATAATCGTCCTTCTGTCATATACGTGAAAAATTTTGTGAAACGGAGCAGAGGAAAGCCAGTAAGATACTTTGCTTCTGGAACGCCAGAAACTGGAAATCCAGACTGCAAGGAATTGGAAATCCGGATTGCAAGAAACTGGAAGTCCGGAACGCAAAAAAATAGAAGTCCGGACTGCAAGAATCTGGATGGAAGTAATACTAAGATAAATAAGACTGAAAAGAATCATACTGATAAGAGTAAGGGCAATACTCCCGCTTTGGAAGAAAAATTCAGTCAGTATGGTAGATTTAAAAATGTTGTTCTGTCGGAAGCTGAACTGCAGGAGCTGATGACGCTATTTCCATGGGATTACCAGAAACGGATTGATCATCTTTCTGTTTATATGAAATCCAGTGGAAAAGAATATCAGAACCATTTTGCAACAATCTGTCTTTGGGCAGAAAGGGATGGAACCAGGATAGGAATGGATAAATATGAATTTCAGGAAGGAGAAAGCCTGTGATGGAAAATAAAGTAACAGCAGATTATGTGGACGAAGAGGGATGTCTTCATTGTGGCATCTGTGGAAAAAGAAAACAGATGAAAGTCAGTCTGATGGGATTTGAGCATGTAGTGTCTTGTTTGTGCGAATGCGAGGTGAAAGCCAGACAGGAACTGGATGAAAAGATGCAGCGGGAAGAAGCACAGCGACTGCTTTATCAGAGAAAATCCGTCGGACTTCGGGAAAGAAGATTCTGGGAATGGAAATTTGAAAATGACAACGGAAGCAACCAGAAGATACTAATTGCCAGGCAGTATGTAGAAAACTGGACAGATATGAAGAGAAAAAATGTAGGATTGCTTTTGATGGGACCAGTTGGAACCGGGAAAAGTTTCTTTGCAGGCTGTATTGCAAATGCACTTTTGGAACAGGGAGAACGTGTCATGATGACAAATTTTTCCAGGATCCTAAATGAAATGACCAGCTATCAGGCAGATAAGAACCAGATTATACAAAATCTTGTGGATTATCCGTTGCTGATTATTGATGACTTGGGAATAGAACGAAATTCCGAGTTTGCTTTGGAGCAGGTCTATAATGTGATAGACAGCCGCTATTGTAAAATGCTTCCGCTGATCGTAACAACGAATCTGGGACTGAATGAAATGAAATCCACAGATTTAGATACTGCCCATCAGCGTATTTATAGCAGAATACTTGAAATGTGTGTTCCCATCTATTGTGGTGGAGAAGATAAGAGAAAAGAAGAAGGGACAGAAAAACTCGTACAGGTACAGAGCCTGATTACCGGTTAATCTGTCCTTTTTTATTGAAAGGGGGTGATTGCCATGATTACAGATCTGGACAGCAGTTAAATCGCTGAAAGGAGGGAAAAGTCATGCAGGAAGAGGTAACTCAGAAAACGGTCACGTTCTGTATTCGGACTACCAAAATCACAGCAGACCTGTTGAGAAAGGTTCTTGCTGCGTATCTGCGGCATCATAAGCAGAAATCGGTAGAGAAGAAAGCACAGAAAAATCAGCCGAAACAGGGAAAGGTCACGGTAAAAGAGCTGGCAAAGCAGAATGCCGGGATGGTCAATATCGAGATCACGAACAAAAATATCAAGTCCTTTGAACGCTATGCCAGAAAATATGGAATTAACTATGCTCTGAAAAAGGACAAGAGCAAAGAGCCGCCAGTTTATCTGGTATTTTTCAAAGGACGTGATCAGGATGCCCTCAATGCTGCTTTCCGTGAGTTTTCCCAGAAACAGATTCAAAAAGCGAATAAACCTTCGATTCACAAGCGTCTGGCAGCTTACCGGGCAATGATGCCAAAGAAGACGAAGGACAAAGTAAAGAACCGGCATCAGGAGCAGAGTCGATGAAGAAACAGATCGGCAAACCTCTGATGCAGAAGTGGAAGAATAAGATCGGGGTCAGGCTGTCCGCCCTGGATAAAAAGAAACTGGTTCTTACCAATCTCCCATATGCTCTGGCTGCGTTCTATGCAGACCGGGCATTTTTTCTTTACCGGAATAGTCCGGGAGAAGATATGGGGAACAAACTCTTATATGCTATGGAACACGCAGATCGGATTTTTGCTGGTTTTGTGTTAAGCAATAACTGGAAAGATCTGCTGGCAGGGATTACGGTTGCAGTCGTTTTGAAAGTGCTGGTTTGGCAGAAACAGTCAGATGCAAAGAAACTCCGAAAAGGAATCGAGTATGGTTCAGCCAGATGGGGAAACGCTGAGGATATCAAACCTTATATGTCGGAAAATCCGTGGATGAACATTCCATTGACAGCAACAGAAGCACTGACGATGGAGAGCAGACCGAAGCAACCGAAATATGCAAGAAATAAAAATATTGTAGTTATCGGCGGCAGTGGTTCCGGTAAGACACGTTTTTTCGTAAAACCATCGGTCATGCAGATGAACTGTTCCATGGTCATTACAGATCCCAAAGGCACTCTGATCGAGGAGTGCGGGAAGATGTTAGCAAAGGGACCGCCGAAGAGGGATAAAGATGGAAATGTCATCAAAGATAAATCCGGGAAAGTGGTATATGAGCCTTATGTGATTAAGGTTTTGAATACGATCAACTTTTCTAAGTCTCTTCATTACAATCCATTTGCTTATATACGGTCTGAAAAAGATATCCTGAAACTGGTGACGACAATTATTGCAAACACCAAAGGGGAGGGAGAAAAATCTTCCGAGGATTTCTGGGTGAAAGCGGAGAAACTGCTGTACACAGCACTGATTGCCTTCATCTGGTATGAGGGTGATGAAGAGGAGAAGAATCTGAATACTCTTCTGGATCTTCTGAATGAAAGTGAAACCCGTGAAGAGGATGAAACTTACCAGAACCCGGTAGATATGATGTTCCAGGAACTGGAAGAAAGAGATCCGCAGCACTTTGCGGTCAGACAGTATAAAAAATACAAAATGGCGGCTGGCAAAACGGCGAAGTCGATTTTGATTTCCTGTGGTGCCAGACTTGCCCCATTTGATATCGCAGAGCTTCGTGAGATCATGTCTTACGATGAAATGGAACTGGATAAGATCGGAGACAGGAAAACAGCCTTGTTTCTGATTATGTCCGATACGGATACCACATTCAACTTTGTGATTGCGATGCTGCAGTCACAGCTTTTCAATCTGCTTTGCGACAAGGCAGATGATGAATATGGCGGCAGACTTCCGGTGCATGTGCGTGTCATCGCTGATGAGTTTGCCAACATCGGACAAATTCCTCAGTTTGACAAGCTGATCGCAACCATCCGAAGCAGGGAAATCTCTGCTTCTATTATTTTGCAGTCACAGAGCCAGTTAAAGGCAATGTATAAGGATAGTGCAGATACCATTCTGGGCAACTGTGATACGACTTTATTCCTTGGTGGGAAAGAGAAGACCACATTAAAGGAAATGAGTGAGCTTCTGGGTAAGGAAACCATTGACCTGTATAACACTTCGGAGACAAGAAGCAATCAGAAATCTTTTGGACTGAATTATCAGAAACTGGGGAAACAGTTGATGACAGAGGACGAGATTGCAGTCATGGATGGAGGAAAATGTATCCTGCAGATCCGTGGTGCCAGACCATTTTTCTCAGACAAATATGATATTACGAAACACAAAAACTATCGGCTTCTTGCAGATGAAAACGAGAAGAACCGATACAAGGTTGAGAAAGAGTTAAATCCGCAGTACACACCGAAATCTGAAGAAGAGGTGGAAGTAATTCAAGTAGATCTGTCGGAGTAACCTTGGGAATGAACGAAAAATAATAAGGAAAGGAATAACTGACATTAGGTGCGCCGGCTTTTTAGTCGGTGTTTTTTCATTCCCGTAAACACCTGAAAAAAGTCAGTTTTGGTGAATGTATATGGCATTTTTTAGCAGTGCAATTACAACTTTAAAAACTCTTGTAGTCGCAATCGGTGCAGGTCTTGGCGTGTGGGGTGTCGTAAACCTTCTGGAAGGATATGGGAATGACAATCCCGGCGCTAAGAGCCAGGGCATCAAACAGCTGATGGCTGGTGCCGGAATCATGCTGCTGGGAACTACCCTGATTCCACAGCTGGCAACATTGTTCTCTTAAGAGGAGTGGTAGATGAACACCATCATTGAGAGAATTACGGAAGCGATAAAGGATATCCTGATCGGGCTTATCAAGTCATGTTTGGATAACATGTTCACGTCTGTCAATGAGCAGGTGGGAACCATAGCCGGGCAGGTGGGACAGACACCGCAGGGATGGAATGCAGGGATCTTTAATCTGATCCAGAACATTTCCCAGACAGTAATTGTCCCCATTGCGGGACTGATCATCACCTTTGTCTTGTGCTATGAGCTGATTACGATGGTAACGCAGAAAAACAATTTCCATGAATTTGAGACTTACAACATTTTCCTCTGGATTTTCAAGGCGTATGTAGCCATTTATTTGGTGACAAATACGTTCAATATCACGATGGCGGTCTTTGATGTTGGCCAGCATGTGGTCAACAATGCCGCCGGGGTGATCTCCGGGAACACAGCGGTGGATGCATCAGAAGCAGTCGCAAGGATTGTGGATGCACTGGAAGATATGGAACTGGGGGATTTGTTCCTGCTATCCATGGAAACGCTGTTGATCAGTATTACCATGCGGATTCTGTCGATCATCATAACCGTTATTTTGTACGGAAGAATGATAGAAATTTACCTTTATACTTCCATAGCACCAATTCCGTTTGCCACCATGACCAATAAGGAATGGGGCAATATCGGAAACAACTATTTAAAAGGCTTGTTCGCACTGGCATTTCAGGGATTCTTCATGATGGTCTGTGTGGGAATTTATGCAGTTTTAGTAAATGCAATGACCATATCCAGTGACCTTCATGCAGCAATGTTTTCAGTAGCGGCGTATACCGTGATTCTTGCATTTTCATTATTCAAGACCGGAAGCCTTAGCAAATCAATATTCAATGCCCACTAACGGGCAGGAAAGGAGCGCATACCATGGCGTATGTACCAGTACCAAAAGACCTTACCAAGGTCAAAACAAAAGTAGCGTTAAATCTGACAAAGCGGCAGTTGATTTTCTTTTCACTTGCCGCAGTTGTGGGAATTCCGTTTTATCTGTTCATGAGAAAACCAATCGGTTCCAGTATCGCTGCCATTCTGATGGTAACGATCATGCTTCCGTTTTTCTTCATGGCGATGTATGAAAAAGACGGGCTTCCCTTTGAAAAAGTGGTGGCAAATATCATTCGACAGAAGTTTATATGTCCAGCGGTAAGACCATATAAGACAGAAAATTTTTATCAGGAGATTTCCACCCTTGTAAAAAAGGAGGGTGTGCCGGATGGCAAAAAAGACAAAGCAGGAGGCTCAGCAGGAGCGTCTGTCCCTGGCGGAAAAAAGAAACCGTCAGGAAAGAAGAAACAAAAAAAGCAGAAAAGAAAGAGAACAGGAAAAGCGTAGGAAGAAGCAGGAACGGGATCGTAGGAAACAGAAAAACATTCCTACAACTGCACAGCAGAGTATTCCGTATATTCGGATGCTGCAGGATGGTATCTGCCAGGTGACAAAGACCTTTTTCTCTAAGACAATTCAGTTTTATGACATCAATTATCAGCTGGCTTTAAATGAGGATAAGACCACGATATTTGAGAATTACTGTGATTTTTTAAATTACTTTGATTCTTCCATCAGTGTGCAGCTGTCATTTATCAATCAGCAGGTGGATGTGGCTGAATTTGAGAAAAGTATTGATATTCCGGATCAGAACGATGACTTCAATGCCATTCGTGAGGAGTACCGGACCATGTTAAAAAATCAGCTTTCCAAGGGAAACAATGGTCTGGTGAAAACCAAGTATATCACTTTTGGAATCGAAGCAGAAAGCCTGAAGGTGGCAAGACCAAGGCTTGAAAGGATTGAAGCCGATATCCTGAACAACTTTAAAGTTCTGGGAGCACAGGCACATTCCTTAAATGGTCTGGAGCGACTGGAGATTCTGTATCATGTGTTCAACCAGGATCGGATTGAACCATTTAAGTTCCAGTACAAGATGCTGCCGGAAACAGGATTAAAGACCAAAGACTTTATTGCACCAACTTCCTTTAACTTTTCCAAGAATCAGACATTTCTGATGGGAAAGACCATGGGAAGCGTGAGTTATCTGCAGATCCTGGCACCGGAGCTTACAGACCGGATGCTTGCAGATTTCCTGGATGTGGATGACAGCATCAATGTCAATATTCATATCCAGTCCATTGACCAGAGTTCTGCGATCAAGATGATCAAGAGCAAGATTTCAGATTTGGATAAGATGAAGATTGAAGAGCAGAAGCGGGCGGTACGTTCCGGGTATGACATGGATGTGCTTCCATCGGATCTTGTGACCTACGGGGAAGAAGCAAAGAATCTGCTGGAAGATTTACAGTCCAGAAATGAGCGTATGTTTCTTGTGACAGTGTTGGTGATGAATACCGCAAAGAAGCGTCAGAAGCTGGATAACAATATCTTCCAGGTACAGGGTATCGCACAAAAATACAACTGTTCCTTAAAACAGCTGGACTATCAGCAGGAAGCAGCATTGATGTCCTGTATTCCACTGGGAGTCAATCGAATTGAGATTCAGAGAGGGCTTACCACATCGGCAACAGCGATCTTTGTGCCATTTACGACACAGGAACTGTTCCAGGAAGGGGAAGCTCTTTATTATGGATTGAATGCATTATCCAACAACATGATTATGGTTGACCGGAAGCGTCTGAAGAACCCGAATGGACTGATTCTTGGTACACCTGGTTCCGGTAAATCCTTCTCAGCAAAAAGAGAAATTACGAACTGTTTCCTGATTACGGAGGACGATATTATTATTTGTGATCCAGAAGCCGAGTATTATCCACTGGTGCAGGCACTGCACGGACAGGTCATCCGGATTTCACCGGTATCAGACCAGTATATCAATCCGATGGATCTGAACCTGAATTATTCAGAGGAAGATAATCCGCTGTCCTTAAAGGCAGATTTTATTCTGTCCCTGTGTGAACTGATTGTCGGTGGAAAGAATGGACTGGAACCGGTAGAAAAGACGATCATTGACCGTTGTGTGCGGCTGGTCTATCAGGAATATCTCGCTGATCCGGTGCCAGAGAAGATGCCGATACTGGAGGATTTATATAATCTGTTGCGGAAACAGGAAGAGCCGGAAGCACAGCGTCTGGCAACTTCATTGGAGATTTACGTTACAGGTTCCCTAAATGTATTTAATCATCGCACAAATGTGGACATCAACAACCGTATCGTATGTTTTGATATCAAGGAGCTTGGAAAACAGCTGAAGAAGATCGGGATGCTGATTGTGCAGGACCAGGTATGGAACCGAGTGACGATCAACCGTTCCGCTCATAAATCCACCCGTTACTATGTGGATGAATTCCATCTTCTCTTAAAAGAAGAACAGACAGCAGCCTACAGCGTGGAAATCTGGAAGCGATTCCGTAAATGGGGCGGTATTCCGACAGGAATTACCCAGAACATTAAGGATCTTTTAGCTTCCAGGGAAATCGAGAATATTTTTGAAAACTCTGATTTTATCTATATGCTCAACCAGGCATCCGGTGACAGGCAGATTCTGGCTAAACAGTTGAATATTTCACCAACCCAGCTGTCTTATGTAACCAACAGTAATGAGGGTGAAGGACTTCTGTTCTATGGAAATGTGATTATTCCGTTTGTAGACAGATTCCCGAAGAATTCCCTTTATAAGATTATGACAACCCGCCCGGAGGAAACAGCCGAAGCAGGGTAATACAGGAGGAGTAAAACAATGTTACAGGTAATTTCATATGGATTGACATTTTGTGGCGGTGCTGTATTTGGCATCGCTTTTCTTTGTTTATTACAGGCAGGGAAAGGGTATCCGAAGAAGGAGGAGTAATCAGTGGCAGAACAGAGAATGAAAGTCAGGGATAAGAAAGTCCAGAAAATGACCAAGGATGGTCTGGTGGAAGAAAACCTGACGGATAAATCTTCTGTTCGTGTCAGTAACCGTGCCAGTGATGTGCAGATGGGAGGAAAACAGGGGGAAAAAGAAGTAAGCCTTGTGGATAAGTCTTCCCGCCAGTCTGAACGGAGTGGGAAAAATATTCGTCCCTCTGTGCAAAAATCCAGAGATGCACCGGAACTGATACGGGCAGAGAAGCAAAGTGAGGATCTTGGACAGAGTAGAAAACAGCAAAATAGAAAAAGAATCCGTGCTGAAGTCGGAAAAGAATCCAGACTTGCAGAAAAATCCGAAGCCGGACAGTCAGGGAGACTGAAAGAAAAACGTGCGGATCTATCAGAAAACAGAGGAGACAGCCGGAGAAATCAGACCGGTGGTAGCAAAAAGCCAAAACAAAAACAGCGTTTGAAGTTTGCTTATGAGGAAACTGGTGCTTCTGTGAAAAATGATAAAGATATGGAGAAATTGAACCAGATGGATACGGATGGAGTCAATTTCCGACATCAGAAACAGAAGGAAAAAGCCAAAAAGTTTTCTTATGAGGAAGCAAAAAAGAAGAAGGAAGCAAAGCAGCATTCCAAGAAGGCACAGGTCTATCAGGCAAATGATGGAGAAGCTCCTGGAAAGAAGAAATCCCGCTTGAAGTTTGGCGAAGGGGAATCTGTGAAAACAGAAAAAACTTCTGTTGTCAAGAAAGCAGGAAGTGCAGCTTCCGCAGCATTGCACCGTGAGATCAGCAAAAATGAAGACGATAATGCGGCGGTAGAAGGTGCCCATAAGTTAGAAGAAAGCGGCGAAGGTGTTTACCGGCTGGAACAGAGAAGTGCCAGACGCAGGAAACAGAGGGCATTCAGAAAAAGAAGCAGACTTGAAAGACAGGAAGAGAAACAGACACAGGCGGCAGCCCGTCAGGAACAGAAGAAACTGAAAAAACAGATTCAGAAGCAACAGATCAAACGGGATTATGCCAAAGCGAAGCGAAGTGAACAGACAGTAGGAACAGCTACAAAAGGTACGATTGATTATATCAAGAAGATTGGCGGCAAAGTCACCAACTTTTTTAAAGAAAACCGGAAGGTGTATATCAGTGTAGCAGTTCTGATCGGATTGATGTTTCTGATCATAACGAATGTCACGTCATGCTCTGCAGTGTTTTTACAAAATGTGATCACTTACACCGGAACCAGTTATCTGTCATCGGATCAGGCAATCCGGGAAGCGGAACTGTATTACACACAGCTGGAAGCTAATCTGCAGGAGTGGATCAACAATATGGAATCTGAAGAACCAGGACATGAGGAATACCGATATAACATCGGACCTATTGAGCATGATCCGTTTATCCTGATTAGTTATCTGTCTGCAAAGTATGAAGAATTTACTTTTGAACAGGTCAAGCCGGAGCTGGACGCCTTGTTTGCAGAGCAATATCATTTAACTACTGAAGCAGTCAATGAGACTGTAACGGAGACAGCAACAGTAAGAGTTGGAGAATCTTTGGGACAGGTTGTGACCAGTGGATATTGTAACTGTCCAATCTGTTGTGGTATTTGGAGCGGAGGACCGACTGCCAGTGGAGCATATCCAACTGCCAATCATACCTTAGCGGTAGATGCTTCCAATCCGTTTGTTCCAATGGGAACAAAGGTAGTTATGAATGGTGTCGAATATACCGTAGAAGATACCGGAGCTTTCGCAAGATACGGTGTACAATTTGATGTCTATTATGACAGTCATGCGGCAGCATCTGCACATGGACATCAGACCTGGGAATGTTATCTTGCAGATGATAACGGAAGCAATGAAGTCGAAGTGACCAGAATCAGAGATGTGGACACGCTGAATGTAACATTGACCAGTGGAAACCTGATGTCAATCTGTCAGGACAGGTTGGGATTTTTCCAGAAAGAACTGTTCAGTGCCTACAACGATACCAAAGGCAACCTGCAGATGTTTGCAACACCGGTTGATTTTAACTGGTATTCCAGTGTGACCAGCTATTATGGATATCGGATTCATCCAATATCAGGAGCAAATCAGTTACACAATGGTATGGATATCGGAGCACCGGAAGGGACAAAAGTAATGGCAGGGCTGACCGGAACGGTTACAACTTCTGCTTATAACGACAGCTATGGCAATTATGTTGTAATCAAGGACAGTAAAGGCTATGAACTGCGGTATGCACATTTAAGCAGCCGGAGTGTATCTGCAGGTGCATCCGTCACGAAAGGTGATGAGATCGGTCTTGTAGGAAATACCGGAAATTCTACAGGAAGCCATCTTCACATTGAACTTTTGAAAAATGGAGAGCGGTTAAACCCGATCTTTTATCTGGAAACAGGAGAAGGGACAGGCTTTGGTGGTAATGAATATACCAGTGAAGCAGCGCAACGTTTACTGGAAGAGGCTGCAAAATATCTTGGAACACCGTATGTGTGGGGCGGATATTCCCCAAGTGGATTCGATTGTTCCGGATTTGTCAGCTACTGTCTGGTTCATTCCGGGGTAAGAAATACGGGAAGGCTGACTGCACAGGGACTGTACAACATTTGTACGCCAGTATCCCAGTCAGAAGCACAGCCAGGAGATCTGATCTTCTTTACCGGAACCTACGATGCAGGAGAACCAGTAACGCATATTGGAATCTATGTGGGCAATGGTCAGATGATCCATTGTGGGCATCCGGTTCAGTACACGTCCATCAACTCTCCATACTGGCAGAGCCATTTCTATGGATTCGGGCGATGGTAAGGAAAAGGGCGGTATAACAGCCGCCCGGAAAGGAGAAGAGATGAAAAGTCTTGAAAAAGCAACGGCAGATTATGAGAAAGCCAAGGAAAAAATGGAAGCATCTAAAGCCAGATATGAAGCAGATTTAAAGCGGTTCAAGGCTGCGGAGATTGCAAAAACAGAAGCAGAAAATCTGGAAATTGTAAGAATTATCCGTGCAATGGATATGAGTATTCCGGAATTGGAAGCTTTTAAAAAGAAAATGAAAAATGAGTTGCCCGGCAGGGTAGAAATACAGAAGGAGGAAATAAAAGCCGATGATGAATCTGGAAAAAATGAAACAGAAGAAGAGAACAAATACTAAAAGCAGGGTAAAAAAGAGTCTGCTTGCAGCAACGACATTTCTTTGCCTGACAACACCTTTGCTCCAGACACAGACTGCTTATGCAGCTGAGAATACCACGCCTGCAATCACGATTGAGAAACCGGATGGCTGGAAACAGGGAGAAACAACCATTGCTGTTACGGTAGATGCCAGCCATATGCCGGAAGGTTTCTCAATAGCAAAGATTGAAGCAAAAGCAGGAAAAGATGGAAGCTGGCAGGATGTAACTGGAAGCGGAAGTATCACGATCACAGGAAATCAGACAGTGTATGTGCGTGTGACAGATGGTGATGGAAAGGTGTATGAGCAGAATCGTTCTATTAAGTGTTATGACACGGAAAAGCCGACACTCTCTGCTTCCCTGACAGATGGTGTGCTGACGATTCAGGGGAATGATACAGTATCCGGGATTACTGCAGTAACAGTTAATGGCACCACTTATACAGATCTGAAGGATGGAATGCTGAGAGTGCAACTGACACAGAAAGATTTTACTACAAAACAGATTGAGATTACGGTAACAGACGGTGCCGGAAATACTTCTGAAAAGTATGTGTTGCAGAATCCTTATTATGAATGGGCAAAGAAGCAGGCAGAGAAACAGAAAACCTCCAGTGACAGCAATGGTGCAATGGCAACTACGACCAGTGCAGATGCAACGGGAACTGAAAAAACAACGACTTCTCCGCTTCCGCAGGATGCACAAGCTTCTGAGCCAACAGATGCAAAAGGAACTGTGGATGATCGGACAGTGACAGGTATTGAGGAACAGCTTAATAAAGAAGGCGAGACAGCAGATTCTGTTACTAAAACAGCTACGGAAGGCACAAAAGAGTTTTATACCATTTCAACTAAGAGTGGTAAGATTTTTTATCTGATCATCGACAATTCAAAATCTCAGGATAATGTGTATTTCCTTACAGAAGTCAGCGAGAAAGATCTGATGAACTTCACACTTTCTGATTCCGTGACACTTCCGGAAGTAGATACTGTTTATGCAGAACCAGAGAAACAGGCTGAAGAAGAAAAGCCGGAAACAACTGAGACAGCTGAGAAAGATAAGGTAGAGGATGAAATCCAGATGCCAGAAGATAAAAGTCCATTTGGAACGTATCTTCTGATTGCACTGGTTGCAGTAGGAGCTGCGGCAGGAGGATATTACTTCAAAGTCTATAAACCAAAGCATGAATATGATGACGAGGATGAGATGGAAGAGGATGAAGATGAATCCGAAGATTCAGAATCTGAAAAGCGGGAAGTAGACGATGCAGATGAGCAGGAAGAAAGTATAGAACCAGAAATCCTGAGAGACGAGGATTTTGATGATGCTGTGCTGGAAGATGAAGAAGAGGAGCAGGAGTAAATGAAGTTAGTGATTGCAGAAAAGCCATCGGTTGCGATGGCACTGGCTTCCGTGATTGGAGCCAGAACAAGAAAAGATGGCTACGTGGAAGGAAACGGTTATCTCGTTTCCTGGTGCGTAGGACATCTGGTTGGATTATGTGATGCATCAGAATACGATGAAAAATATAAAAAATGGAGATATGAAGATCTGCCGATTGTGCCGGAATGTTGGAAACACAGGGTATTGGAAGGCACGAAAAAGCAGTTTGGAATCTTGAAAAAACTGATGCGAGATTCCAAAGTAGATGAAGTAATCTGTGCTACAGATGCCGGGCGGGAAGGAGAACTAATCTTCCGTCTGGTGTATGAGCAGGCAGGATGCAAAAAGCCGATGAAGCGGCTCTGGATCTCTTCCATGGAGGAACAGGCAATTAAAGATGGATTTGCGTCATTAAAAGACGGTTCGTGTTATGACAGTCTCTATCAGTCAGCACTTTGCAGGGCAAAGGCAGACTGGCTGGTGGGAATCAATGCGAGCCGTCTTTTTTCCGTTCTGTATAACCAGAATCTGAAAGTTGGAAGAGTACAGACACCAACACTTGCCATGATCGTGGATCGAAATCAGAAGATCAAGGAATTTACCAAAGAAAAATATTATATGGCTCATATCAAGTTTGACGAGATGGATGCGGTCACAGAGCATTTTCAGAAAAAAGAAGATGCAGATAGAGTGGCTGCGGACTGTATGGAGCGTATGTGCGAAGTGGAAAAGGATGATGTGAAAGAAAAAACGGTCCGTCCTCCGAAGCTCTATGATTTGACCACTCTGCAGAGGGAAGCAAACAGAATGTTTGGTTATACCGCACAGCAGACATTGGATGCCGTGCAGGAGATGTATGAGCAGAAGCTGGTCACTTATCCGAGAACAGACAGCCAGTATCTGACAGATGAGATGGGAGAAAGCACTGAAACACTGATTCAGATGTTACTTGGGAAAATGCCTTATGCTGAAGGTCTGGAATATCACCCAGACGTGAGTAAGGTATTAAATTCAAAGAAAGTATCCGATCACCATGCGATTATCCCAACCATGGAAGTAGCCAAAGCAGATATTGGTGAACTGAAAGAACGAAACCGCAAGATTTTGTATCTGATCAGCGCCAGGGTTCTGACAGCAACTGCAGATCCTTATATTTATGAAAGCCATAAATGCCAGATCACCTGCAATTATCATACGTTTTATCTCACAGCAAAGAAAACAAAGCAGGAAGGATTCAAGGCGATCGAAAATAAATTGAAACAGTTCTTTGGCGTAAAGATTGAGAAAGAAGAGCCGGAGCTGGATATCTGGGCAGGCAAGCATTACGGTCCCTGTGATTCTTTGGTATCGGAGCATTTCACACAGCCACCGAAACAGTACACAGAAGATACCCTGCTTTCTGCGATGGAACGTGCAGGGAATGAAGAACTGACCGAAGATACAGAAAAGAAAGGACTTGGTACTCCGGCAACAAGGGCAGCAATCATTGAAAAACTGATTCAGTCTGGTTTTGTGAAAAGGGAAAAGAAAAATCTGGTGCCGACAGATGATGGTAATGTATTGATTACAGTTCTGCCAGATGAGATTAAATCTCCGAAGATGACCGCAGAGTGGGAAATGGCATTGAATCACATTGCCCAGAATACAGAGACAGCAGATGAATTCCTAAATGGGATTACAGAACTGATGCAGGAACTGGTTGCCAGGTATCAGGGAATTTCAGAAGAAAAGAAAAATCAGTTTCAGGGAAAGGCAAAAGGAGAAGTCATTGGCAAATGTCCCCGATGTGGAGCAGATGTCCAGGAAGGGAAAGTAAACTTTTACTGTTCTGACCGGAACTGTACTTTTACCTTATGGAAGAATGATAAATTCCTTGCGAGTCAGGGAAAAAAGATGGATAAGACGGCAGCAAAGAAGTTCCTGTCTAAAGGAAAAATCCATTATAAGGATCTGGTATCAAGAAAAACAGGGAGACAGTACGAAGCAACTGTGGAGATGGTTGATCCCGGAGAGGGAAATGTACAGTTCAATCTGATTTTTCCACAACGATAAGTAGTGTATTGCAGGCAGTCTAAGGACTGTCTGTTTTAATACAAATATATGAAAGAGAGGACCTTAGCATGAAGAAAAAAGGTAATTTTAGAAAAGTAGTATCTGGCTTGCTGGCAGGCATGACAATGCTTAGTACAGTGCTATCTCCGATGACGGCATATGCAGCGGAGATCCAGCCAGAGGAGAAACCTCCACTTTATGAGGAAGTGAAAGACCTTCTGGATGAAGATGAGGTGGTGACTGCCAAAGATTATGAAATCGAAACAGGCAGTGTATTTAATGTGAAATCAGATTATACCGGACTGGAAATCAAGGATGATAACAAGGTTAAAGTCACATTTGAGGAAGCAAAGAATGATAAGAATGAGGATTTTACGACAGATCATGCGGACACTTACAAAGCGGTCTATTATGTGGAACCGGTAAATCAGGAGCATCCGAAGTACCAGATCAGCCGAAAGCTGATTGTGCGTGAGAAAGAAACAGAAGTGCAGACAGAAACTGCAGGGAGTGAAGCAGTAACCGAATCAGAAACAGCTGGCAGTGAACAGCAGACAGAGGAAACGGAGAATTCAGAAGCAGACTCGGAATTGCTTCCAACAGAGGAAGTGACGGAAAGCGAGATAGAAGAATTTGATTCTCAGGCAAGCGAACTATTACCGGATATGGAAGAAGATACTGAAAATACAACGGATTCGGAAACAGGTCTTACAGTATCGGATGCAATGGAGCAGGCGGAAGAGGAAGGAATTGATTTATACGCCATGGAAGCTGGTGAAACAGTCACTTTTATGGCAAAGACAAGTGCAAGAAGTGTACAGAAAGTATCTGTTACAAGAGGAACTCTGTATCGTTATGCGGATTATGGTTATGGTTCTTATCTTACCTATCAGTATACGGTTCAGTTTGGAAATGTATCTGCGACTGCTTACTGTGTACAGCCATCAAAACCGGGACCAGGAACAGGTAATTACACGATTAGTAAAGTCGGAGATGGAAAAACATTAGCTAAGGTATGTTATTACGGAACCAAGGCAGCAGGAGATGAAGGATTCTTTACAGAAGAGAATGGTTATGGAAATCTTAGTGCTGGAGCAAAATTCATTCTTGTTCATCTGGCGGCTTCTTATGCTAATGGAAGTGGCGACGCTTTTTCCGGAGCGAATAGTACAGCCAAGAATTTAGCAATGAAATTGTATAATTATTGTGTTTCACAGCCAGAAATACCGGATGTAGCAATGTCATTTTCTGATGGAGATGTAAAAGCTTATGTGGATGGCAATTCACAGAGAACCAAAGATATTACATTCAAAGCAGATAAGCTACAGACAATTACGATGAAGCTTCCGTCTGGTGTGAAACTTCATAATCTAAGCACAGGCACAACAAGTAAAGCTGGTGCAAGTGTAGAAATTTGCGGAGGAACAAAGTTTTATCTTTCTGCACCACTGACACAGGTGAGTGACGTGGCACAGAGCTGGTCTTCTACAATGAAGGGAAGTATTACAAAAGATTACTCTGCTTATAAAATCACCACCGGATCTGACACGCAGGATCTTGCGTTGGTATTTGGTGAAGGTGTGACAGATGAAAAATATATTGATTTCAAAGTGTCTTGGATTGAACAGGCTACGATCGAAATCGTAAAGAAAGACGATACAGCGGATGTCAATCTTGCAGGTGCAGTATTCGGTGTATACAGCGATGAGGCATGTACAAAGCTGATCACTCAGATGCCGGCAACAGATAAGAATGGAAAATCCTCTGTTACGATCATCAAGACACAGGATACCGTTTATCTGAAAGAGATCACAGCGCCACAGGGATATGTAGTAAATGCAACGGCAACAAATGTGAAACTGGTAGCAAGTAAGACCTCGGCTGTGACCGTGGAAAACAAGGAGCAGCTGGCAGAGCTTACCATTTACAAAGAAGGTCAGGTTCTTATCGGTGCAGAAGTCAGTGAGAGTGGAACCGTATTCCAGTATGAGAACCGCAGACAGAAAAATGCAGTATATAACGTGTATGCCGGAGCGGATATCGTAACTGCTTATGGCACAAAAGTGTACAGCAAAGGTGACTTGGTAAAAGAAAATCTGACAACAGGTGAGAATGGTTCTGTCACACTGAAAAACCTGCATCTTGGAACCTATGTGGTAAAAGAAGCAAAAGCACCGGACAATTTCTATAACGGCAGCGAAGAAAAGCCAGTGACTCTGACCTATGCCGGACAGAATAAAGAAGTTGTATTTGCAGATGTGACTTTTAACAACGAGAGACAGAAAGCAGATGTTTCCGTAGTAAAACAGGATAAAGACACCAAGAAACCACTGAATGGCGGTATTTTTGCTCTGTATGCATCCGATGATATTAGAAATGCAGACGGAACCGTTGTTGTGAAAAAAGGAACACTGATTGAGAAAGCAACTACTGGAGCAGATGGGAATGCAAAATTCACAGCGGATCTTCCGATTGGATATTCCTATTTTGTAAAAGAAGATCAGGCACCGGAAGGCTATGTAAGAAATACAGAAGATGTGTATACGTTCAAGTTTTCTTACACCAATGATAAAGAAGCAACCGTATCTTTTGCCCATACCTTCAGTAATGACCGTGTGACAGCAAAGATCAATTTATTCAAAGTTGATAAAGAAACAGGAAAAGCAGTACCGCAGGGAGATGCCACACTGAAAGGTGCAGTTTATGGTCTGTATGCCCGTGAAGATATTGTGCATCCGGACGGAGCAACCGGAACTATTTATAAAGCAGGAGAACAGATAGCATCTCTTACAACAGATGACAAAGGACAGGCTTCTGTAAATGGCTTGTATCTTGGCAAATATTATATCAAAGAGATTACACCTCCGACCGGATACCTGGCAGATACAGAAGAGCATGATCTTACGTGCAGTTATGAAGGAGATATGACAGCAGAAGTGAAAAGAGAGTGCACTTCCAGTGAGCAGGTCATCAAGCAGCCATTCCAGATTATTAAAGCAGCCAACAATGGAAAGACAGATGCAGATCTGTTATCCGGAGCTGGATTTACAGTTTATCTGAAATCTTCCCTTACAAAGAAAGCAGATGGAAGTTATGATTTTGATTCTGCAAAACCAGTAGTGAGTGGAGAAAAAGGAGCAACTGAGATTTTCACAGATGAAAAAGGGTATGCCTGCAGTATTCCATTACCATTTGGAAGCTATATCGTGCGTGAGACAACAACACCGCACAACTACAAGCCAGTCGATGATTTTGAAGTGAATATCACAGAGCATCATCCAAATGAGCCACAGATCTGGCGAGTGCTTCTGGATGAAGAGTTTAAGGCAAAACTGAAAATCGTGAAAAAAGACGATGAAACAAAGAAATCCGTCCTGATTGCAGGAACAGAATTTAAAGTGTACGACCTGGACAACAAGAAGTATGTGGAACAGGTAACAACTTACCCAGTGACAACAACCCATAAGTCCTATTTTACGGACAGCCAGGGATATCTGATCATGCCGAAGAATCTGAAGATCGGACATTACCGCATTGAGGAAGTCAACGCACCGGAAGGGTACACAATCAACAAGAACTATGTAGAGATTGCGGTGGATGCAAACACAGCATACCAGATGGATTCTGAGAGCGGAGATGCCATTATTACGGTAGATTACGAGAACCATCCGGTAAAAGGAAAGCTGACGATCTATAAAAAAGGTGAAATGCTGACCGGATTCAAAAAGGATTTTGTTTATGAAGAAAGATACCTTAAGGGTGCGGAATTTAATGTCTATGCAGCTGAAAATATCTATACACCGGATTATCAGAAAGATGAAAACGGAAACAGACAGCTGATCTATGCAAAAGATGCACTGGTAACAACGGTAACGACTGGAGAAGACGGAAAAGCAGTTGCAGAGAATCTGCCGCTTGGTTCTTACTATGTGGTAGAAAAGACTGCACCGGAAGGATTCGTACTGAACCATGACAGATCAGAAGTCGCATTTGTCTATGCCAATCAGGATACACCTGTGATCGAACAGGAAGTGACTGTTGGCGATGACCGACAGAAAGTTGCAATCCAGGTAGAAAAACAGGATGCAGAAAATGGTGCAACCGTAGCAGGAGCTGTCTTTGGTATCTATAACAAAGCGGATATCAAGGCAGATGGAAAAGCAATCGTGAAAGCAGACACACTCTTACAGGAAATGACTTCTGATAATGATGGTCTTGCGGCATGTACGCTGGATCTGCCACTTGGACAGTATTATGTGAAGGAGTTAAAGGCACCGGCGGGATTTGTATCCTCTGATGAAGTTCTGAATCTGGATGCTTCTTACCAGGGACAGGATGTGAAGACAGTAAAACTGAAAACTGTGAAAAAGAACCAGCCGACAACAGTAGAAATCACGAAATCTGATGTAACAACAGGTGTGGAGCTGGATGGGGCAAAACTCACCGTTCTTGATAAAGAAGGAAATGTTGTGGATCAGTGGACGTCTGTAAAAGATCAGCCACATGTGATCAAACGCCTGACAGTTGGAGAGGAATACACTCTTCGTGAGGAAATGGCACCTTATGGATATCTGAAAGCAACGGATGTGAAGTTCACTCTGGAAGATACCGCCGAGATTCAGAAAGTAGAGATGAAAGATGAAGTACCGACAGGACTTCTGATCATCAACAAAAATGGAGAGTTTTTGGATAAGGTAACACTTTTGGATCATGTAAAAGGTACCGTGGAGCATCTTTTTGAGTATGTAACCGGAAGCCTTACAGATGTGACGTTCGATGTATTTGCTGCGGAAGATATCAAAGCGGCAGATGGTGTCAGTGAAGATTATTTCAAAGCAGATGAAAAAGTGGGAACCATTACTACAGATTCCAATGGTATTGCACAGATGGGAGATCTCCCGGCTGGAAAATACTATGTGAAGGAAGTAAAAACAGCCCATGGTTATGTGCTGGACAAAGAGCCGAGATATGTTGATCTTTCTTACCGTGATCAGGACACACCAGTCATCACTTATGATGAGAAATGGCAGAATGCCCGTCAGAAAGTAAAGATTACGGTTCTGAAGAAAGAAAAGGATACAGAACGTGTCCTTGCAGGTGGTGTCTTCGGTCTTTATACCAGTGAAAATATCAAAAATGCAAAGGGCGAGGTACTTCTTGAGAAAGACAGTCTGATTGAGCAGCGGGTAACGGATGAAAAAGGACAGATCACTTTTACGGCAGATCTTCCGGTAGACGGAAAATACTATGTGAAAGAGATCTTTGCACCGGACGGATTTGTTACAACAGATGAAGTACAGGAATTTACCTTTGAATATGCTGGAGAAGACCAGGCAGAAGTAAGCTACGACTTTACTTTTGAAAATCAGCCAACCACAGTAGAGCTGACCAAAACAGACCTGACAACAGGCAAAGAACTTCCAGGTGCACACCTGAAAGTAACGGATTCAGATGGCAATACAGTAGATGAATGGACTTCTACGGAAGAATCCCATGTGATCAAAGAACTGGTTGTTGGTAAGGAATACACCATGACAGAGACAAAACCGGCAGATGGATATGTCACTGCAGAAAGTATTACTTTCACAGTAGAGAATACAGCAGAGGTTCAGAAGCATGAGATGAAAGATGATGTGACAAAAGTGCAGATCAGTAAGACGGATATCACAGGAGAAACTGAGATTCCGGGTGCGAAACTGACAATTCTCGATAAGGATGATCAGGTAGTAGAGAGCTGGATTTCCACAGAGGAAGCACACTATATTGAAAAACTGCCAATCGGTAAATACACCTTACGTGAAGAGCAGGCACCGAAAGGATATCTTCTGACAGCCGATGTGACATTTGAGGTGAAAGATACCGGAGAAATCCAGAAAGTGGCTATGAAAGATGATACTGCCAAGGGAAAAGTGATTCTCAATAAGACAGATAAATCGTCAGGAGAACCACTGAAAGGGGTAGAATTTGAACTCCGTGACAGCAAAGGAAAAGTTCTGGAAACTTTAAAGACAGATGCTGCCGGTCATGCAGAAAGTAAGCTGTATGAGATTGCCACATTTAAGAACGGCAAATATGATACAGCGATCAAGTATTATCTGGTGGAAACAAAGACACTGGATGGATACACACTGGATCAAACCAAGCATGAAGTGACATTTGCTTATGCAGATGACAGTACACCGGTTGTAGAAGTTACCTTTAATCTGACAAATGAGAAGCCGGAAGTTCCAGAAACACCGAACACACCGGATACACCACAGTCCCATGAAGAGACGAAGGTATCAAACGCACCAAAAACAGGTGACAGCACAAATATCTGGCTGCCGATCCTGCTTCTGATAATCTCCACAGGAGGTATGGCAGGACTTTATATCAGCAGAAAAAGGAAAAACAAATAAGGAAACCAACGGTTATGATTGGGAGCTTCTATGTGAGGCTCCCTTTTTCATACACAAAATCACAGAAAGGAACAGAAAACTATGATGAAAGCAATGGAAAAAAGACAGGAAGCACGAAAAAACCAGGAGAAAACTTTAAAGAGAATGATGGCTTATCAGAAGAAAGCTGAGCAGATGGTCAGCAGAAAAAGAATGAACCATCACATGATCAGAAAGGGGTAAAAGCGTATGATGAACAGAAAAGAATTTTATGAATATGTCAAAGACAATGTAAAGGAGTATCTGCCAGAGTCTTACAGGGACGCAGAAATTAAACTTCAGGAAGTAGAAAAAAACAACGGTTTGAAGCTGACAGGTATTACGATTCCAAACGGAGATCAGAGAATCGTACCGACGGTCTATCTGGATTCCCTCTACCAGGAATATATCAATGGGAAAGATGTAGATTCTTGTGTTGGGGATGTAGCTGATATGCGTATTGAAGCACAGGGTAAAGCAGAATTTTTTGATATGGGAGTTCCGGATATTCTTGATTATGAAAAGATGAAGGACAAATTACAGATGAGAATTTGTGACAAAGAATGGAATACCGATCGTTTGGCAGACAAAGTAGTCACAGAACACGGAGATTTTGCAGCTTATTATGCAGTAAATCTGGAGGAAAATGGAGAGGGAATCAGCAGTATTCCAGTAACTGTTTCTCTGATGAACGAATGGGGAGTATCTGTCGAACAGATTCAGGCAGATGCGATGATGGCAGATAAGAACAGAGGCGTGCAACTGGTGGATATGACACAGATTATCGAATCTATGATTTTTGGAGGAACACCGAAGAATCTTTTGAATGAAAAACTGGATATGGAAACTGTGGAGAATCCAATGTTCTGCCTTACCAATGAATCTAAGATGAATGGAGCTTCCCTGTTACTGCAGGAAGATATTCGAAAACAGATTGGGGAATGCCTGGGAAGTGATTACTTTGTCATCCCATCTTCCGTTCATGAAGTGCTGATTCTCCCGGATAACGGTATTTTACAGGTTCCAGAATTAAATGCGATGGTACAGGAAGTCAATGAGACACAAGTGGAAAGACAGGAACAGCTTTCTGATAAGGTTCAGTTCTGTGACAAAAAGACCGCAGTATTGGAAAATGCTGAGCGCAGGGAAGCACGTCTGGAGAAAGAAAAAGTAGCCGAAAAAGCGGAAGTAAAAGGTGGAATCCATGGAAGATTGGAGAAAGCTAAGGCAGAAATCAAGGCAAAAGGGACGGATACAATCCCAAAGAGTAAGGCGAGAGATCTTGCTACAGCATTATAAAGTGAAAAGAAAACGATGGCTTATGGGGACTGTGCAGAGCAGTCCCCAATTTTTTGAAGTTGGAGGAGAAAAGAATATGGATTGGTGTTTATATGGTGAAGACAAAAGGAGGGAAATTGATAGAGATTTAAAACCGGAATATCTTTTGGATGATTTACGGAGATATCAGGATGTATTTGGCGAAGAGTTTGGTGTGAAAGAACTTCTTATGCTGGAGGATATCAGGGTAAAGGCTATGATTGCCGGAGCACTTGCAGATATGCCGGAATTTCTTGTTGATCAGATTGGAAAAGCAAATAATAGCAGTAGCTTTCCTTCCGTGACAAGGGCAATGGAACGGATTGCCGATGTTGTAGAAGAAAAGTGGGAAGAAGAAAGGGAGTAACAGATGGCAAATAAATTATATGCAATGGAGCAGCTGACGGAGGAAGTGGCAAAGGACGTTTCCGCTAATCCGCAGGAGTGGATACGTTTTCTAAATACTGCATCCAGGCTGTACCGGTACACTTTTCCGGAACAGCTCTTGATCTATGCACAGCGTCCGGGAGCAACAGCGGTGGCTTCCATGGAAATCTGGAACCAGAAGATGTACCGATGGATTAAAAAGGGTTCCAAAGGAATTGCCCTGATAGATAACACATCCGGACCAAAAACGAAGTTACGATATGTTTTTGATGTGCAGGATACTTATAAGGTAAAAAATCTTGGCAGAGATCCACAGTTATGGAACCTTAATCCGGAAGGAGAACAACTGGTGGCAGATTATCTGCAGGAACAGCTTGCACTGGAAACAACAGAGGGAGGCTTGCCAGAGGTTCTTCACCAGGCGGCAGAAGAAAGTGTGCAGGCCTGGCTACCGGATGCTTTCGATGAATTGCAAATGGATGTATCAGGTACTTTTCTGGAAGATTTGGACGAGCAGAATCAGAAAGTGGAGTTCCGGGAATTGATGACAAACAGTGTCTGGTATGTATTACTGAACCGATGTGGACTGGATGTACAGGAATATCTGGATGCAGAGGATTTTCGGCATATTACGGATTTTAACCAGTTAAAGGTTATGGGACATCTTGGAAGTTCTGTGAATGAGATCAGCAGACCGGTATTGATGCAGATTGGACGATATGTATTGGATGATCTGGAAAAAGATCTGAAAACGGTTGCAAAAGAAAAGAAAGTAGCTTATAATAAATTTAACACGTTAATTCGTGAAAGTAAAACAAAGAACACAGAAGATAGAGAAAAAAATAAGGAGGAAACAGAGCATGAGAGAGATCACTTACAGCCAGAACGGAGAGTATCAGATTCCAGATATCAGCCTGGAAGAGACAAGAGGAACAATCGGGAAGTACGGAATGATGAGGAAAGAGTATCTGAGAAATTACAAGGTAGCCAGGTTCAATATTCTGACACTGCAGAACCGTCTGGACAGTCATCTGATGGAGATCGACAGTCAGGCAAGACAGAGAGTAGACAACCTGATGAACGAACTTCTAGAGAAAGATCCGGCACCAGACAAGATGGCAGACACAATGGCATGGACCAGACACATGAACCAGATCAAAGCACAGGCAGAGGAACTGGTGATCCAGGAGATTATTTACAGTTAAGCCTGTTCCCAACAGAAGAGGAACAGTTTGGAGAAATAAGGAAAGCGGCAGCTGCATTAGAACAGCCGGCCGCTTTTCTTATTTCCGATGAAGTAGTCGATCATATCCTTCGCACAGGTAGTGGGCAGAAAAATACACTGTTTCATATTACTGCAAGATTGATCGAAGGTCTGGACAATGAAGAAATGCAAAGCTTCCTGAAAGATGAATATGGCACCGGAGGAAAAGGATTTACCATAGATAATCAGAAAATCAGTATCTGGTACGACAACGATGGTATCCGTATCCGGCGAGGTGACTCTGCAAGAAGAAACTTTGACCGTATCGTTACGTGGGAAGAAGCTGCTGACAGGATCCGGGATATGTATGAGGAGGGAAATTACGTTGATAATCTTATCTCCAATAATGCTATCGAGCAGGAACAGAAAGAAATGACAGATCTTCTGGCACTTCATTTCCGAGATACAAATAGAAATACGGAAGAATACCGGTCTTATACGGATTGGCAGGATACCATTCGGAACGCTTGGACAGATCCAGAAGGAAAAAAAGAAATCTATCAGCAGTTTGAATGGTTACAAGCGGATATGAATGAAAATCCGAGTAATTATCATCGTTGGGAAATTCAGCATAATCCAGTATATTCTCAGCGTTTTCGTGACCTTCAGAGAGATTTCTCCTGGGTGGATCAACAATTTAAAGTAGAACGTCTAGGGCTTTCCTTTATCACACAGGATGAAATTGATGCAGTGTTAAGAAGAGGTGGCATTACTGCCGGAGGACGTAACCGGATTTACGAATATTTCATGGAACATTATGATATGAAAGATGCAGCTGAGTTCCTGAAAAATGAATATGGAACAGGTGGTTCTTCACCCGGAATACCAGGAGCAGGTGCTTCCGACGCATCACATGATGCAAAAGGATTAAAACTTGCAAAAGGAAAAATTGGCAATCCAGAAGTAGAAGTTCTATTAAAGTGGAATAAGGTTGCAGAACGTGTCCGCCAGTTAATCCGCACAGATGATTATTTGTCATCGGAGGAAATGGAAAAGTACGAAGAGCGACAGGAAGCACAAAAACTGGCAGACTTGGAAGAAGCACAGCAGATGTTAGGAGAACAACAGGAGCAGGATACTTTAACCGCTGAAGATATAACTGATTTGCAATTAGTTGATTCAGAATATATGTCTGGTACCAGAACAACAATTCATGATTTTGATTGCAAAGTTAAGGGAGAAGAGAATCAACTTCAATACACATTAGAATATCATGATGATGGAGAAGGTTTCACGATTCATACGGAAAAAGATGATATTTGGAATCGAATGTCAACACAAGAATTGGAACGTCTGGATGTAAAACTTGGACAAGAAGTACTTTATTATCATTATCACAACAAAACAGTAAATGCGGATACCCTAGATAAATTACGGGAAATCAGGGAAGAAATAATGGAGGAAGAGTCCTCGTATTTCACTGCTATTTCTAATCGTGTGTGGACAGATTATGATAAAAAAGAAAAAGAATTATCTGGAGAAGTTGAGGTATCGGAAGAAAAAGAATCTTTGGAAGAGATTAACGGAATATCAGAACCGATTCCAGCAACGAACTTCCGCATCACAGATGATGAGCTTGGGCAGGGGACAGCAAAAGAAAAGTTCCGTGCCAATATCATGGCTATCCAGCTGTTAAAGAAATGTGAGGATGAGAACCGTAATGCGACACCAGAGGAACAGGAAATCTTATCCCGATACGTTGGCTGGGGAGGTCTTGCAGATGCATTTGATGAAACAAAAGCTGCATGGGAGACAGAATATCTGGAATTAAAGACGGTTCTTACACCAGAGGAATATGCGGCAGCCAGAGCTTCCACCTTAAATGCTCATTATACACAGCCGATTGTGATTGACAGTATGTATCAGGTGTTGGAGAATCTGGGATTTACAAAGGGAAATATCCTGGAGCCATCTATGGGAGTCGGGAACTTTTTTGGAATGCTTCCGGAGAATCTAAACCAGTCCAAACTTTATGGTGTGGAATTGGACAGCATCAGCGGCAGAATTGCAAAGCTGCTCTATCCTGATGCCAATATTCAGATCAAAGGTTTTGAGAAGACAGATTATCCCAATGATTTCTTTGACGTGACAATCGGAAATGTGCCATTTGGTGCATACAAGGTCAATGACCGTCAGTATGATCGCTTCAATTTCATGATTCATGATTACTTTCTTGCCAAAACGATAGATCAGTTACGTCCAGGTGGTGTGGCTGCTCTGATCACAACAAAGGGAACTATGGACAAGGCATCACCAGAAGTTCGAAAATATCTGGCAGAGAGGGCAGATCTGTTGGGAGCAATCCGACTGCCCAACACAGCTTTTAAGGCAAATGCAGGAACAGAAGTCAGTGCTGATATTTTGTTTTTCCAGAAGCGTGACAGCATGACAAAAGAGATGCCGGAGTGGGTGAATCTTGGAAGTGATACCAATGGAATTACAGTCAACCAGTATTTTGCAGACCATCCTGAAATGATTCTGGGTGAGATGAAAGAAGTATCGGGTCCATATGGTATGGAAACAACCTGTGCTCCAATGGAAGGAGCTGATTTGGAATTACAGTTGCAAGAAGCTGTGAAACAAATTAAGGGAAGCATGGTACCGGCAGTAGATGTGGAAACAGAACTGGATGAGATGCCAGAGAGTATTCCAGCAGATCCAAATGTGCGAAATTACAGTTATACGGTGGTAGATGATCAGGTATATTACCGTGTCAACTCTTTGATGAATCAGGTGAAAATGCCTGCCGCCACTGCAGAACGTGTGAAAGGCATGGTTGCAATCCGTGATACTGTTCGTGAATTGATCGCCATGCAGATGGAGGAATTTGTAGCAGACGAAGAAATCCAGAAACAGCAGGAGAAACTGAATCAGGTATATGATACCTACACAGCAAAGTATGGAGTCATTGGAAGTAATGCTAACAAACGTGCATTTTCTGATGACTCTTCTTATTGTCTGCTGTGTTCACTGGAAGACTTGAATGAAGATGGAACGCTGAAACGAAAAGCGGACATGTTTACTAAGCGAACCATTAAAAAGGCGGTCGCTGTGACAAGCGTTGAGACAGCCACAGAAGCACTTGCATTGTCTCTTAACGAAAGGGCAAAGGTAGACCTTCCTTATATGGCAAAGCTGACTGGAAAGACCGAAGAGAAAATCACAGAAGAACTGGTTGGAGTTATCTTTAAGAATCCACTGACAGACCAGTGGGAAAGCGGAGATGAATATCTGTCCGGAAATGTCAGGGATAAATTAAATACTGCGAGAACCTTTGCAGAGAATCGTCCGGAATTTACACCGAATGTCCGTGCATTAGAGGCAGTTCAGCCGAGAAATCTGGAAGCGTCTGAGATTGAGGTGCGTGTTGGAGCTACATGGATTGAGCCTTCGGATTATCAGGCTTTTATGGTGGAACTGCTTCATACCCCGTGGTATCTTGCACAGAAGGAAATACAGGTAAAATACTCTGAGGTCAATGGTGAATGGCGTATTACTGGAAAAAATGCAGATAGTCCAAGGAATGCGTTTGCCTATGCAACGTATGGAACTGAGAGAGCAAATGCCTATAAGATTCTGGAAGATACCCTGAACCTGAAAGATGTCCGCATTTATGATAAGAGTGTCAATGAGAATGGTGATGAAATCCGTGTCCTCAATAAGAAAGAAACCATGCTGGCATCACAGAAGCAGGATGCCATGAAAGCAGCATTTAAGGATTGGATTTTTAAAGATCAGCAGAGGCGTGAAAGACTGGTAAAAGTTTACAATGAACGATTTAACAGTATCCGTCCCCGTGAATATGATGGCAGTCATTTGACTTTCCCAGGAATGAATCCGGAAATAGAGCTTCGCCCGCATCAGAAAAATGCTGTTGCACATCAGCTTTACGGAGAGAATGTGCTTCTGGCTCATGTAGTAGGAGCTGGGAAGACTTACGAGATGGTAGCGGCTGCAATGGAGAGCAAACGTCTGGGATTATCACAGAAGAATCTCTTTGTCGTGCCGAATCATCTGACAGAGCAGTGGGGAGCAGAATTCCTGCAGTTATATCCGGGAGCCAATATCCTGGTAGCAACCAAGAAAGATTTTGAACCGGCGAACCGGAAAAAGTTCTGTGCCAGAATCGCTATGGGAAATTATGATGCCATTATCATTGGACATTCTCAGTTTGAGCGTATTCCAATCTCTGATGAGAGGCAGGAAGCCATGTTGCGGAAGCAGATTGATGATCTGGAAATGGCAATCCAGAGTGCAAAGTATGAACAGGATGGTGGACGTTATACTGTCAAACAGATTGAAAAGACCAGAAAGACACTGCAGACAAGGCTGGAAAAACTGAATCAGAAAGAGAAAAAAGATCAGGTAGTTACGTTTGAAGAACTGGGAGTGGATCATTTGTATGTAGATGAAGCACACAGCTATAAAAACGCATTCCTTTATACAAAAATGAGAAATGTAGCCGGGATTGCACAGAACGAAGCACAGAAGTCAGCAGATATGTTCAATAAATGTCAGTATCTGGATGAGATTACCGGAGGAAAAGGCATTACCTTTGCTACGGGCACACCGATCAGCAATAGTATGACGGAATTATATGTTATGCAGCGGTATCTGCAGAACAGCAAACTGCAGAATATGGGACTTGGATTGTTTGATTCCTGGGCTTCCACTTTTGGAGAAGTTGTCACGAGCATCGAACTTGCACCGGAAGGAACAGGATATCGAGCAAAATCAAGATTCGCCAGATTCTATAATATCCCGGAACTGATGAATATGTTCAAGGAGATTGCAGATATAAAGACTTCCGATCAGTTAAAACTTCCTGTGCCGGAAGCGGAATATGAAACAGTGGTGCTGAAACCAACGGAACAGCAGAAAGAAATCGTAGAAAGCCTTGGAGAACGTGCAGAAGTTGTCAGAAATGGTGGGGTAGATGCCTCCGTTGATAATATGCTGAAAATCACCAATGATGGAAGAAAGTTAGCACTGGATCAGCGTTTAGTGAACGAATTATTGCCAGACAATCCGGAAAGCAAGATATCAGTCTGTGCAGAGAAAAGCTATGAAATCTGGAAAGACACAGCAGCACAGAAATCAGCACAGTTGATTTTCTGTGATTTGAGTACACCGAAAGGCGATGGCAGTTTCAATGTTTATGATGACTTGAAGCAGAAACTGATTGGGAAAGGTGTACCGGAAAAAGAGATTGCTTTTATTCATGATGCAAATACAGAAGCTAAGAAGACGGAGCTGTTTGGAAAAGTGAAATCCGGACAGGTTCGTTTTTTGATTGGTTCTACAGCAAAGATGGGTGCAGGAACCAATGTGCAGGATCGTCTGATTGCGTTGCATCATCTGGATATTGGCTGGAAACCATCTGACTTGGAACAGAGGGAAGGACGTATTATCCGTCAGGGAAACCATAATAAAAAGGTTCATATCTTCCGGTATGTAACAGAATCCACATTCGACAGTTATATGTGGCAGCTGATTGAGAATAAGCAGAAATTCATTTCTCAGATTATGACCAGTAAAGCACCTGTGCGAAGCTGTGAAGATGTGGATGAAGCGGCACTTTCTTATGCGGAAGTCAAGGCCCTTGCAACTGGAAATCCGGCAGTAAAAGAAAAGATGGCATTGGATGTGGACGTAGCAAAGTTGAAACTTTTAAAAGCGAACCACATGAATAACCAGTACCGCCTGGAGGATGATATTGCAAGGAATTTTCCACAACAGATTGCAAAACTGACGGAGATCATAGACAGCTACAAGGTAGATATCGCTCATTATTCTGAGCATAAAATCATAGATCCAGAGCTGTTTTCTATGGAAATCAGTGGCAAAGTGTTCACAGAAAAGAAAGAGGCAGGTATGGCACTTCTGGCGGTCTGCAAAGACATTAAGTCTGTAGATGCAGCTATGGACATTGGAAGCTATCAGGGATTTAACATGAGAATCCAATTCGACAGCTGGAGCAAAGAGTTTATCCTGTCTGTAAAGCATGAATCGGTAGCTAAAGTTCGATTGGGAGCCGATGCTCTAGGAAATATCACTCGTATCAATAATCTTTTAGAAAGTTATCCGAAGAAACTGGCAGAAGCAGAACAACGGCTGGAAACGGTACAGGAGCAGATGACAAACGCCAAAGAGGAAGTCGGGAAGCCATTTCCAAAAGAAGAGGAGCTGAACCAAAAACTGGAGCGGCTGTCAGAGTTAAATGCACTTCTCAATATGGATGAACGGGAAGATACAGAAACAGAGCAGTCGGAATCAAAAGAGAAAGAAGAAAGACCGGCACGAGGTTCTATCCATGAGAAACTGCAGATTTATAAAGAAAAGAGTCAGCGGGAAAGTGAAACTGGCAAGGAAACCAGAAAACGGGACTTCGGTCTGGAATAAATAGAAAGATGGCATAATTTGGTAGAACAAGGTTCTGTCGGTTATGCCATTTTTTAGAACACAGGAGGAATTTATATGGCAAGAAACAGGATAACGGGTAGAGAAACACAGAAAATGCAGGAATATACGCAGGAACAGATCAGTCAGGCAGAGCGTAGAGGCATAGAATTTCCAACAGATGTAAAAGAACAGATTTTTGAATATGCGAATCTGATCGGTGAGGAAGAGAAAGTTAGGACTCTGGTAAGAAATCTAGCAGATGCAGTGATCCAGGCAGATGAAGAAGGGGTAGAGGATCTACTGGATGATGCCAGAATGGATATTCAGGATCTACCAGATCCAACCATAGGTAAGCTGGAATTACGTGATTATGGATATACAGCAGAAGACATGGTGCCGCTTAGAAAAGAAGCAGCTTTGGATTATCACAGAATGGGTTCTAAGATTTATTGCCTGGGCAGCGATGGCGGCAAGGGAGAGTATGCAAGTAAAGAAATGATACAGGCACATGAAGGTCTGTTTGGCATGGAATTACAGATGTGGGAACGGATAAGGGATCAGGATCTAGATTATGCAGACGAAGATTTTGGAGCATTTCAGGAACCGATGAGTGTAATCGACCAGGAAGAAGCACTGAAATTATATGATGCCGGAGCAGATATTTATTTGATTACTAATTTTTCATCACCAATCTATGTTACAGAGCGAATGGAGATCGAACGAGGTCCGGAGCATTATCAGATGTCTACGGAAGAACTGGAACGATTCCGTAATCTGGAATGGGAAATGCAGAAATATCCACAGATTCAGTCTTTGAAAGAGGCAAACCTGTTGTTAGGAACAAGGCGAACCTTTGGTATTTATCAGATCAAGGACGATTCACCGGGCGAAAACTATGTATTTATGAATATGCGCTTTATTGAAAGTCATGGTATGCAGATAAAAAAAGAAGATTATAAGCTGGTCTATGTTGGTGAATTATCGGAAAATATGTCACTGGATGATATTTTTGAAAGGTTCAACATTGATAGACCGGAAGATTTCCGTGGGCATTCCCTGTCTGTCAGTGATATCGTAGTTCTGAATGACGGGGAAAAAGTAACCGCTCATTTTGTAGACAGTATCAGTTTTGAACAGCTGGATTCTTTCCTGAATCTGGAAGAACAGGTTCTTAGTGAACTGGCATATGAGGTAGGAGAACGTTACTTTGCTATTCAGAGAACAGAAGAAGGATATGATTATTCGTTTTACGATGAAGATTTCCGTCTGATGGATGGTGGCGTCTATGAAAATGATGAAATTTCTATTGAAGAAGCGTCAGAGGAACTTCTGGAAGACGAAGGCTGGACTGGAGAACGCATCCGTGGAGATTATGATCAGTTGATGGAGAAAGTAGAAGAAATGGATGAAGTTGTAATGGCAGAGATTCAGAAAAGCCAGGGCGAATATAAGCCTTTGGCAAAGGTGGAGGAACTGGAAGAAGCGAATTATAACATGATTGATAACGTCCTTAATAATATGCCACCGAAGAAAGAGCCTTATCTGGAATATTTCGCCACAGAATGTGATGAGTTCCATGATATGGGAGCTTATGAAAAAAGTACCGATGTTAATCAGATAGCTGCAGTCTATGAAAAATATAGGGAGAATCCAGAAACAGCTTATCTGGGATGCTCAATGGGAATTATCTATCGTGATCCGGAAGAAAGTTACTATGATGAAGCTGAATTTGCAATCGTTAAAGGAAATACCGTACTTGGAAATCTGATGGATGATGTTCGATTTTATGGAGAACTTGCACTGGTACGGGAAGGAATTGAAAAAATTCATGAAGCATTGCCGGATTATAAGTATGTACCGATGCGGGATGTTCGGGAAGCGATGTATCCAGAGAAGATGACTACAGAACAGCTGGCAGAGGCAATGGATGAGATTGCAGAAGCTTTTGATTCGTATGAGTATCGGGATAATGTTGAGATGGGAGAAAATACGGTACAGGAAGTAATGTTGGATTTACAAAGCGGTAATATTCATTCCTATATTTCGTATCTGAAGGATATTGTAGACGAAGAATGCGATCTGTCTGTTCGTGCAGGAGTATTGATTGAAAGACTGAAAGCCTATGAACCTGAACTTCCAAAGGATATGGAACCAATGGTGTATGTAAACTATTGTGAAGAAAGTGATCTCATGAATCCAAGATGTCAGAAGCTGTCTGAGCTGGATGCAAAAACAGCAGAAATGGATAAAGAATGGTATGCAAAACGTGATCCGAAGACAGAGGAACCTACAAAAATTGCAAAGATATATGTGACTGTATATTATGAGGAAAAAGGTGAACAGATGCTGCATCATTTTAAGAAGTCAATGGATATTGGAAATGGACATGGCGGTATTGTGAGTCAGTTGAAGTATGATAATGAAATGAAGCTTACAGATGAGTATTGGATCAATTACCAGAAAGGCAAAGGAAGTGAAGAGTTCCAAAAGTATATGGAAGATCTGACAGACATGCAGAATCATGTGCTTCCGTATCTGCAGAGTTTTTGCAATCTGGAGGAAAAAGGTGTGAAGGAGAGACGAGAACAGCAGATAGCAGAAAGATATGAAGGAAGAGCAGATGAGAGGGTAACAAGTACCGAAGCGAATGAAGTTGTTAAGGATGTAGGAAAAACAGATAGAAAACCGGCACAGCAGAAGCAGGCGGTAGATGGAAAAGATAAGAAATTATCCATTCATGAACGGCTTGAGATCAATAAGAGGATTATTCAAGAAAAGCAGGGAAAAGATAAAACGGAGAGAGGAGTTGATTTGGGTGTAAGGACAGTGTAGAATAAGCAGAACGAGTCGGAGGTCATGGATGATAACGTGGCTTCCGGCTTTATTGCGTATTGTCGGAAGAATTATAAATGGTATAATGAATGTAAATGCGATAAAAGAATGTCGCCTGTTATGCGACTTCCAAATGAGAAAAGTGTGTTATTCTGAGATCAAACAAGAGGCTAATAGAGTCAGGAGGATGACATTATGAGTAAAAAAGGATATAGCAGACCAGGATTCTTTGGATCCATAAACCATTATGATGCAAACGGAAAAAAGTAGGCGAGAGCAGACCAGGATTCTTTGGTGGTATGAACGACTATGATGCAAATGGAAAGAAAATCGGACATAGTTCGCCTTCCTTTTTTGGTGGTATGAATCATTATGACAATAACGGGCATAAAGTAGGTGAGAGTCGACCAGGATTCTTTGGCGGTTTAAACCATTATGATGACAAGGGGCATAAGCGGGGGCATAGCAATCCAGGATTTTTAGGTGGATTCAATCATTACGGTTAAAACTGCACAGAGAGCAGCACAAGCGGCAAGGGCTGCGGCAAAAGCCGCCGTGGTTACGGTAAAGGCGATTGCCAAAGCGACCGCACTTGCCATTAAAGCGATTATTGCCGGAACGAAAGCCTTGATTGCCGCTATCGCCGCAGGCGGCTGGGTGGCGGTTTTGGTTATTATCGTGATTTGCCTGATTGGTATGATCCTCGGCTCAGTATTTGGCATTTTCTTCTCAGACGAAGATTCCGGCACTGGAATGAGTATGCAGACCGTTGTGCAGGAAATCAATACCGAATACGATACCAAGCTGCAAGAGGAAAAGAACTCGGTATCCTATGATGTTCTTGAAATGAGTGGCAGCAGAGCCGTTTGGAAAGAGGTGCTTGCCGTTTACTCTGTAAAAACGAATACGGATCAAGATAACCCCCAAGAGGTTGCCACAATGGACGATGGCAAAAAGCAACTCTTAAAAGACATCTTTTGGGAGATGAATCAAATATCTTCCCGAACAGAGAGCAAGACCGAAACAGTTATTACCGAAACCGATGACGGACACGGTAATATCGTGGAAACTGAAAGCACGGTCACACAAACCTATCTGTATATTACCGTCAGCCACAAGACTGCCGAGGAAATGGCGGCGCAATATGGTTTTAACGAAGAACAGAAAGGCTACCTCGCTGAACTGCTTGCAGATGAAAACAATTACCTTTGGTCACAGGTGCTTTACGGCATTACAGGCGGCGACGGACAGATCGTGACCGTTGCACTCTCTCTGGTTGGCAATGTGGGCGGTCAGCCGTATTGGTCGTGGTACGGTTTTAACTCCCGTGTAGAATGGTGTGCTTGCTTTGTATCTTGGTGTGCCAACGAGTGCGGCTATATCGACGCTGGAGTTATCCCAAAATATGCAGGCTGTGTCAACGGAGTACAATGGTTTAAGGATCGTGGACAATGGCTGGATGGCAGCGCCGAGCCTGCCCCCGGAATGATTATTTTCTTCGATTGGGCAGACGAAAGTGGTCAGGATGGATTATCCGACCATACGGGTATTGTTCAAAAGGTCGAAAACGGCAAGGTTTATACGGTCGAGGGCAACTCCGGCGACAGTTGCCGAGTCAATGAGTATTCTATCGGTTATTACGAGATTCTTGGCTACGGCGCACCTGCCTATTAAAATACACAAGCCGCCTGCATTTTGCAGGCGGTTGGATTACATATCAGAAAGATATTGTGCCGGTTTGAAAACTAAAAGTCTCAAAATACAGACTTAATAATTGCGATTTCACTCTCAAAGTGCTATAATACAAACTATATTTGGGTGGAGGTGCGGAAATGAAAGTACGGTACAACAAACTTTGGAAACTTCTGATTGACAAGGGAATGAAAAAGAGTCAATTACGAGAAGCGGTCGGGGCAAGCAAAAGTACATTTGCGAAACTCGGAAAAAATGAAAATGTTACCCTTCCCGTGCTGTTGAATATATGCGAATACTTAGAGTGTGATTTTGGCGACATAATGGAAGCCGTACCCGAAAATGAGGTGTAGGATCAATGAACAAGAAGATTTTAATTGTGGATGACGAAAAAGAAATCGTTGATCTGCTTGAAGTGTATTTGAGTAACGATGGTTATTCAGTATATAAATGTTATAATGGGTTAGAGGCGATGAAATGTATCAAACAGTCGCAGATTGATTTAGCGATACTTGATATTATGCTGCCGGATATTGATGGTTTTCGACTTTGCCAAAAAATTCGGGAAAAGTTTTACTTCCCTATTATTATGCTTACCGCCAAAATTGAGGATAGCGACAAGATTATGGGGCTTACGATTGGTGCGGATGATTATATAACGAAACCGTTTAATCCTTTAGAGGTTGTGGCAAGAGTAAAGACGCAATTAAGGCGTTATCAGAGCTATAACAGTCCTAATTTGAGCCAATCCGAAGAAAAAGACGAGTATGACATCAGAGGTCTACTGATAAACAGAGTCAGCCACAAGTGCTACTTGTATGGCAAAGAAATAGCCTTGACTCCGTTGGAGTTTTCTATTCTGTGGTATCTGTGCGAACATCAGGGTAAAGTTGTCGCCTCGGAGGAATTATTTGAAGCCGTGTGGAAAGAAAAGTATCTTCGCAACAGTAACAATACGGTAATGGCGCACATTGGGCGGCTTCGGGAAAAATTGAATGAACCTTCAAAAAATCCGAAGTTCATTAAAACTGTTTGGGGGGTAGGGTATGAAATTGAATAAAAAAGAAAAAAACTATCTGCTCTCTACCTTGTTCAAAGGGTATGTAATTCAATGTGCGATTTGCTCTGTGCTTATTTTTGGCGGTACTTTTCTTTTAGGAATTATGGCAGAGGAAATTCTCCGCAAGTATGTTTTGTATTATTACTTGTATTACAGAACAGTATATCTTTATATAGTGGCTGTAATCGTGTGGGGTGGCTGTATTATATACATGACATACCTACTTTTGAAAAAAGTAGTCGCCTATGTGTACGAGGTACAGGCTGCGACAGGAAAAATGTTCGATCAGAATGTCAGTTACATTGAAATGTCCCCGGAGTTGAGTGAAATCGCCGCTAACATCAATCAGTTAAAACAAGAGGCTGAAAGTAATGCAAGGCTTGCAAAAGAAAATGAGCAGCGAAAAAATGACCTGATTATGTATCTTGCACACGATTTGAAAACACCGCTTTCTTCTGTAATCGGGTATCTTACTTTACTGCGTGATGAGTCGCAAATCTCAAAGGAACTTCGAGAAAAGTACCTTTCAATCACTCTTGGTAAGGCAGAACGGTTAGAGGATCTGATTAACGAGTTTTTCGAGATAACACGATTCAATATATACGATATTACATTACAATACACGAAAATCAATTTAACTCGCCTGCTGGAGCAACTTGTATATGAATTTAAGCCTATGCTCAAATCAAAGAATTTGCAATGTAATCTTTGTGTTGATGATGATATAATGCTTCGATGTGACGCAGACAAAATTCAGCGTGTTTTTGATAACCTTTTGAGAAATGCGGTTATCTACAGTTTTGAAAATACGGATATCACGATCAGCGCACAATGTCAGGAAGATACGGTCAGCATTATTTTTTGTAACCACGGCGATACTCTGCCGGAAGAAAAGTTAAACAGGATTTTCGAGCAGTTTTATCGGCTTGACGCAGCGAGAAGTACAAGCAGTGGAGGAGCTGGATTAGGTTTGGCGATTGCAAAGCAGATTGTTGAACTACACAATGGTACAATCGTTGCAGAGAGCCAAGAGGATCAAAACAAGTTTTCAATTACTTTGCCGTTGGCGTAGGAAAATTGTAAGAATTTGCATAGAAAAAAAGAGGAATATCTTACGAGCAATCAAGAAAATACGGGCTTCTGTTTTGGTACAATAAAAGTATCAAGATAGAGGCTCGTATTTTTTGTGATACAGCATAAGGAGGAATGATGAAGTTGCTAAGAAAACAAATGCTGCTATGTTCTATTTTGTTTCTTGTATTTACGCTATCTGCCTGCTCTGCAATTGGGCAGACAGACGAAAACAATCTTACAGATAGCGCAACATCCGCAGAAAAAACGGTATCAGTTGTACGAGGGACAATTACTCCAACCGTTTCAACGCAAACGACTATTGTTCCGGCAGTACCGTTTATTATTTCCTCACCCGAAAATGGCATATTTAATACAGCGGTAGAATTAGAAGAAAAAATCACTGCCGGGCAAATTATTGGAACTGTGAACGGCAAAGAATTGAAATCTCCGGTGGATGGTACAATTACCTCTATTGCCCCATCCAATGAAAGCGTACCGAGTAATTATCCCGTAGCGATAGTGCATTATACAGGATTTGCCCTCAATGTAGAGGCAGATAATTTTTTGAGTACCTTACCGGAGTATGCAGAGTTGAAAGCAAAATTTCAAGTATATGATGGTGTAGGACCAACCGATATGATTGCCGTGGTGTCGCCTGCCGCAGATGAAAATGCGTTTACGGGAATCGTGCCGCAAGAGGGCATTCTGCAATGCTTGATCAGTCAAACAGTCGATGTGAAATCGGGGCAAAGTGCAACGGTAGTCATAACGGCGACAACGAGAAATGATGTCCTTATATTGCCGCTGTCGGTAATAGCGGGTAGACAAGGGACGGGATTGGTTACTGTAATTACTCCGAATGGAGAAAGAGTGGAAACAAAAGTGACATTGGGTGTGACAGACGGAGCCAATATAGAAATACTGTCCGGCTTAGAGGAGGGCGATGTAGTTTCTGCTACTCCGCCAAACCTTGATCCGAGGGGGATTTGATAAAATGAAAGGAATTTCCGAAAAGACTTTAATCAAAATAAAGGATTTGAAAGCAAGCGTCAAATTGAATAATGGCGATATGCTGACAACAGTAACCAACGCTAATATGGAATTGCAACGAGGGCGCAGTTATGCCATTGTCGGAAAGTCCGGCTCAGGCAAAACAAGCCTTATATCCATTATTGGCTTGTTAAATCGGGAATATGAGGGCGAGTACCTTTATGATGGTATATCTATTTCTGCTTTGAAAGACCGTGATCTGTCTATACTGCGAGCCAATAATATCGGATTTGTATTTCAGAACTACTCTCTGATTAAGCACTTGCGGGTATGGGAAAATATCGAATTACCCCTACTCTATGCCAAAAAGTCGTTTACCGCCAAACAGCGTCACGAGATAATTACAGGCTTGCTAAAAAGTGTCGGCTTAGAAAGCAAGGAAAATGATTACCCAATCAATTTGTCCGGCGGTGAACAACAAAGAGTTGCAATCGCAAGGGCGCTTGCAGTATCTCCGGAAGCCATTTTATGTGATGAGCCTACGGGAGCGTTGGATAAAAAGACGGGAACGCAGATTATGGAACTGTTGCACAGCGTCGTAAAAGAAAATGGAATTATGCTGCTGTTGGTTACGCACGATCCTGATATTGCAGATACCTGTGATACGATTTTTGAAATGGATGGAGGGAGGATAACTTGTGCTAAAAATGATACTTAAAGACCTTCGTCTGTCTCCACTTAGAAGTATTCTGACAAGTGTTTCAATGCTTGTAGGCATTATCGCAATGCTTGGATCGGTATTAGTTGGTACGCTTGGACGGGAGTATTTGATTTCCGTAAACGCACAGGTATATGGCTGGTCACCTACTTACTCATTCGTGATAACGGAATCCGATTTTCACGATAGAAATAAAATGGAACAATTATTCCAGAGATTTGAAGCCATTGATGATGTAGCCGCTGTTACTTTTTCTATGGGAGAAGATATTCGATTTGCACCAATGAAAGATTTAACGCCAATACCGCCGAATGATGTTTACCAAAACCTGATGGCTTTTGATTTAGTTTGCACCACGGAGGCATATAGTCAAGTCTATAATCTTCCAATGACATCCGGTAGATGGTTAGAGCCTTCGAGTGAGGGCGGATCGCTTGAAGTGGTCATAAACAAAGAAGCTAAAAACTATTTTAATGATTCGCCCTATGCTGCAGGAAATGTAAAAAGCACACTTTCGTTAACCCCATTCAATATTGTCGGAGTAGTAAACGATGGCAGGGATTTTCCGACTATCTATGCGGATTCTGCGGCGATCCTCAATTTCGCACCAGCAATGTGGCAAGTACAAAATGCAAATGTGTATTGGCATCCCACAACAGGACTGACAATCGAACAGATACATTCTGCCCTTGGCGACATTTTGACTGATACCATTGGCGGTTACTGGGAAAGTGCTGGGCGGAGTGATATTGGAGATACCTATGATTCGGTATTGTCCATACTGCAATTAGGGCTTTTGGTTACTTCGCTTTTGTTGCTGTTTGTTTCCGTATTAGGGCAGATCAATATCGGACTATCTTCATTGGAACAGCGCACACATGAGTTGCTGATCCGCAGAGCGATAGGTGCTTCACGAACAAATATTGTGGCATTGGTTTTAGGCTCACAGTTGATTTTATCAATATTCGTTTGCTTTGCAGCTATTTTGATTTCGCTGATTTTGGTGCATTGTATTGGAGCGTTGCTCCCTGTGGATTCCCCGGTGGGAACACCGAGTTATCCAATCAGCGTTGCTGTTGTTGCAGTTGCTGTGTCTGTGCTTACAGCATTATTGGGCGGATTATTACCAGCATTGAAAGCAGCAAAATTAGAGCCTGCATTGGCTCTTAGATAATAAAACTCAATTCAAGGAGGAAACAAAATGAAACGAACAATCTCAAAATCCGAAAGACCGTACAGACTGTTATTGTGTGTTATGATTTCTTTGCTGGTGATTATGCTGGCAGGCTGCTCCACTTCTTCGGACTCCGACACAAACACAAGAGGTTTCACGGACTTTGCTACCATTGAAGAAGAATACCTAACGACCATTGAGAGTTTGAATTGGCCGGAGGGCTTTACGCCGCCTGATGCTTTGGAAGGCGAAGATACGGGAGCGTCTTTTCAGATAGGATATGGCGATACAAGAGCATCTAACCTTTGGGAATATTCTTGGATGCAGGAATGGCTTGATACTTACAATACGGATTCGGAAAGGGCGGCAAAAGCCTTAGCTGAACTCGAAAAAGCCTTTGATATGCCTTATATGGGAACAGATCGCTGTGATGACGCCACACGCAAATATCTTCGTGATAATATTGATAAAGCTAAGTTGGGAGATCCGTCTGGATTTACAGAGTGTATTCAGGCAAATTATGCCGATTAAAAATGGCACATAGGAGTTTTGGTGTTGGGAGGTGAGCACATATATGCAGAGAAAACGCCGTAAGAAAAAACGATTTGGAGTATTTTTGTTTTTGCTTGTAGTTTGTATCGGCATAGGTATAATGTTTGTGCCGTGGGCAATGCAGCCGGAAAATTTCAGAGAGGTAAAGAATAAAATAAATGGTTTTCTCTACAAAGAAGATTTTCCTGACTCTTATAATGCAAAATCGCTGATTTTGGTGGATTGTTCTGATGATGAAATATTTGTTTCAAAAAACGAGAACGAGCCACAAATTCCTGCAAGTTTAGCCAAGCTGTTTGTTATTGAGTATGCGTCAACTTTAGCAGACCTTGATAGTATCGTTGTTGCAGACTATGGTGCTATTTCACTCACGAAACCTGGCTCGTCTGTTGCTCAAATCAAGGAAAAAGAATACTTTTTACACAATCTATTTGCGGCAATGTTAGTACCGTCAGGGAATGACGCAGCTTATGTGGTTGCTGATTATTGTGGAGGATTACTTTCGCCGCAAGCAGAAAGCTGTCAAGAGCGTGTGAGGATTTTCATGGAGAACTTAAACCTGCATTTGCAACAGCAGGGGTACTTAGACACAGTTTTATATGATCCGAGTGGTTTTGATATGGAGGCACTTACCACCACTTTAGATTTGAAAGAAGTAGTATATCGGTTGTTGGAATACTCGTGGTTTAGAGAAATTGTATCTCAAAACACTTATACGGCAACACTGCCTGATGGCAGTACACAAATATGGCAGAATACAAACGCCTTCCTTGATCCGACTGGTGCTAGAATATAAATAGTACAAGCCAAAATGAGAAATTCCAAATACACATAAGCATGATACAATAGAGGCATGCTGAAGGAGGATCTCATATGGCAAAGCAACATGACAAACAATTTAAACTTGATGCAGTCCAATACTATCAGGATCACAAAGATCTCGGAGTACGTGGATGTGCAGAAAATCTTGGCATCGGATACAGCACATTAACAAAATGGCTGAAAGACTTCCGGGAATCAGGTGATATTCCTGTTCGTGGTTCTGGTAATTATGCATCTGATGAGCAGAAGGAAATTGCCCGTCTCAGACGTGAATTACGTGATGCCCAAGATGCACTTGATGTGTTAAAAAAAGCAATCAACATTCTGGGAAAATGACGGAAGCCATTTATCTTGAAGTGTCTGAGAAGACGGAAGCTGCCAAAAAGGCTGGACGCCGGGTTTCCGTCTCCGGAATGTTGAAATTTTTAGGTGTCTCTCGCTCAGGATATCTTGCATGGCTCCACCACGTACCTTCTGATACAGAAAAACGTCGTAAAGCTGTAAAAGCAAAAATACAGGATATTTATGATGATTCCAAGCAGAACTACGGTGCTCCGAAAATCACTGTAGAACTTCGAAAAACTGGTGAAGTCATTTCGGAAAGAACCGTTGGTACATATATGCGCCAAATGGGAATCCGTGCTCAGTGGAGCAAACCATGGACGATCACCACAAAAGATTCCGATTTCAGCACTGAATTACAAAATATCCTTGATGAGCAATTTAATCCTGATCGTCCGAATGCAGTCTGGTGTTCGGATATTACCTACATCTGGACAATAGATGGATTTGTCTATCTGACCAGTGTTATGGATTTATTTTCCAGAAAAATCATAGCCTGGACGCTTTCAGAAACACTGGAAGTATCTTGCGTGATTGATACTATAAACAAAGCCAAAGCTCACCGAAATATCGATCAGCCATTAATTATCCATTCGGATCGTGGCAGCCAATATATTGCAAAGGAATATAAAAAAGCAACCGAAAATATGCAGCGCAGTTATTCGAAGAAAGCTTTTCCGTGGGATAATGCATGCATTGAATCCTTTCATTCTATTATCAAACGTGAATGGCTCAATCGCTTTAAAATTCGCGACTATAAGCAGGCATACCAGTTGATTTTTGAATATCTGGAAGCTTTCTACAATACGAAACGAATTCATAGCCATTGCAACTATATGTCGCCAAACGAATTCGAACGAGTGTATGAAAGAACACACACTGAGGCTGAGCTTCTGGCAAGTTAAAATGGGGAGAAATTTCTCATTTTAACTTGTACTAAATCTTGACATAGGACCAGACATCCGAATATTACAACGAAAATGTATGCGGAATTAAGACTGGCTCTCTGTCTGACGACTATAACTTGATTGTGCTTTATCAGCAGCACGGAAAAGAGTTTTTGATATGCAGTTTAGGCTCTCAGTCCGATTCCTCTCGTTATGACGATGTGAATTTTATTCTGAAAACGATTGATGAATCGTATTATCTCACGCAATAAATCTTATGTTGTCCAAGACAAAAAAACTAACCAAGGGGGGTGATAATATCGGACGAATCGTAATAATGGAGTTCAAAGTACAAGACTCAACAGCCTTTGACGATATGCTGGCTTTTGTAAAACAGCACCCTGATTTTGAAAAATTAGAGATTTCATATGAGCCGACATTATCCCTTTCCGGCTTAGAAATCAATTTGAGCCGGCGCAGAGTTATCAATAACGGTCAGGAAATTGAACTGACCGTCAAAGAGTACGATATACTCTGCTTGCTCGCAGCCAATAAAGGTCGTGTTCTTACATACGAGCAGATTTATGATAAGGTGTGGGGCGAAATATCAGCAGGCAATGAAAAGGATACCGTAGGCTTTCACATTCGGAATCTTCGTAAAAAACTTTGTGATACAAACTCTCACTTTTCCATAGATAGTGTTCGTGAGATCGGCTACCGCTTTAACAGTCAGTAAGCAGTCCCTCGTAGTTCATAATGAATTGCGAGGGATTATTCATTTTCTAAGACGGTATGTCGGAATTTGATAAATCCCTGCAAATGTTGATTTTATACGACTGTTAAGAGCAATATCGTGTCTAAACTTGCGACTGGACTTTGCATTTTCTACGAGTTATCTTCGTAATATCTCGGCATTATACTACTGGAATGTTTATCATAAACAGGGCATGATTTATGGCAGAATGGGCAGTCGTTCTCGTGCCATTTATTAGGTCTTGCTTGGATACGAATATGTTTAACTCCATTCTTATCAGAGTAAAGATTACAATTTTTTATAACTGTGTTCTTGACATTAAGGACACTTTTGCATAATGTATTAACTGAAGCCACTTGTGAATACTCCTTTTGTGTTTTTCTTCGCAGTTAATACATTAAAGGACACAAGTGTTTTTTCAATATGGTGTTGTTAATTTATGGTGTTAGGCTTCCACCATTATGCCAGAAGCCTCATATAAATTTATTGGGAAGAGTTACCGATCAAGTTTTCTCAGAATCCGAAGAATGGGATATTGATACGGTGTCAGAAACTATTGCATCGGAATATGAAAGAGCAACGAATCTTTCGATAAATAAAGAGAAGCAGAATTTGCCAATAGAAGAAAAACGAACGATAGATGTTAAAGAAATACGAGAATGGCTGAACTTTATTATTACGATTATATCAGTTGTTTTGGGAGTTACGAATTCTTCAGCAACAACGATAAATAATTACAATTATACACAACAAGTCAATAATTATTACATCGTTGGAATGGGATATGATGCGAAGGAGCTAAATACGACTAAATATAGAATCGTTAATAGAGAATCTATTGTACGACTGAAGCATGACTGCCATTCGATTGTAATTGAAAAGCTTGAGGAAGGGAAAGTTGTTAGAATTATAGATAAATATAAAAAGTGGCGACAGATAATTTGGGAGAATGAAGATGGTGAAGAATGTATGGGGTGGATTCAAAATTATAGATTAACTGAGTTTAAAGTGCCTAGAAATAAATGATGTATATTTGATGAAATAGAATCTATAAGTGAAGGAAGTATTATGTGTGGTAGATATTATATTGATTCTGATATGGCAGATGAAATCGAAAAAGTAGTGCATGATATAGACCAACGGATCCGGCAGGAACATTTTGCAGGAGATATCTTTCCAACCAATGTAGCACCGATCATTGAAAAATCAGAACATGGATTGAAACTGGATGTTTGCAAGTGGGGATATCCATTGTCACAAGGAAAGAATCTGGTTATAAATGCAAGAGCAGAATCTGTTATGGACAAACCTTCTTTTCGAAATGGAATCCTCTATCACCGCATTTTGATACCGGCAAGTGGGTTCTATGAATGGAATCGGTTAAAAGAGAAAAATACATTTTCCAGATATGATGCACCAGTATTGTATATGGCTGGCTTCTGTGATTGGTTTGAGAATGAACGACGATTTGTGATTATGACTACAGCAGCCAATGAATCTATGATAAAAGTACATGATCGTATGCCGCTGATATTGGAAAAAGGACAGCTGAAAGATTGGTTCGATGACAGGAAAATGGAGCAAATTCTGCATCAGGTACCGGTTCAGCTAAAACGAGAGGCAGAATACGAACAGCAGAGCTTATTCTTATAATGGTTCAGAGGAGAAATAGAAAGATGCAAATATTTGTTGATGCAGATGCCTGCCCAGTGGTTGCGATCATTGAAAAGATTGCAAAAGATAATAGTGTTCCGGTAATGTTGTTGTGTGATACAAACCATGTTCTGTCATCGACTTATAGTAAAGTTGTTGTTGTCGGTGCAGGAGCAGATGCAGTAGATTATAAACTGATTAGTATCTGCCATAAAGGAGATATTGTCGTATCACAGGACTATGGTGTGGCTGCAATGGCATTGGGAAAAGGTGCTTATGCTATTCATCAATCAGGTAAATGGTACACGGATGATAATATTGATCAGATGCTAATGGAACGTCACCTGAGTAAAAAAGCCAGAAGAAGTTCCCGTAAATGTCATGTCAAGGGACCGAAGAAGCGGACGGAGGAAGATGATGAAAGATTCGCTCAGTCTTTTGAAAAAATGCTTTTGATGGCACGGGAGAAAGAAGGCAGATGAGGAATTGTAGATGCAGAGGAACGACAGAAGCTATAAAGACTTAAAACAAAAACAGAAGAGTGCAATAGCAGATAAAACATACAAAATGCACTTGAAGTTTTATCTTGAGAATCAGCGAATGCCGGATGCTACTGAAATGAATGATATATGCAAAAGTTTGTTTACGGCAGTTCAATCGCTTGCTCCTAAAACGGAATATGAAGAATTTTATAAAATTGTTGAAAAGCGTGAAAAGAGTTATGAAGAACGTATCCTGAGAGACATTCAGAATGGAATTATAATAGAAACACTTATGGCAAAAAAACATAAGAAAACGCCGGAAGAAAAAGCAGCTGTTGCGAAACAAAAGAAGCAGCAGAGGCGAGCAAGACGGAAACAAGAAACAAGAGATAATCTGGCTAAAGAAGAAATCTTGCAAGATGACAGATTTTTCGTTATTGCCGGTTATACCTCCGGAGGTGCACCGTATGGTGTCACCTGGGAGGAAATGGGTCTGAAACCTTGGGAAGATTTGGAAGAGAATAATTGAGTTGTCAGTGCAATCTTATTTATCTCTTGTGACAGAAACAGGTTCCCGTTTTGCCGGAAGTAAGTCTGAATTGATTTCAGGAGCATCGAGCAGCACAGAGAAATTTTGCTGAATGATATCCAGTGTTTTCTGCTTTTTCTGTAATTTCTGTTTTTCCCGGACGGTAGCAGCTTGTTCAGATTCAAGATTTTCAATCCGCTTCTGGATTTTTTCAGAGCTAGGGATTTTGGTAACACCGAGATCCTGAAGCTCTTTTTTTAGTGAATCGTGGAGTTGGTATTCTGCCAGATGCTTGGAACGGTATTCTTTTGGATTTTTTGCAGATTTGCAATCTTCTATCACTTTACGGCAGAGCCGGTAAGAATCACAGTGTTTCTGAATGACTTTCTGCGTGCTTAGCTCACTGGTGATGTGTGCTATTCTCTGATCAGCCGCTTTAACAGAAGCATCAACATCAGAAACATGCTGCCTGAAATCCTCATAATTCAGTAGGTTATTTTCTGAAAGATAGTTGAAGGTGCGGGCTGCCTCTTTTAGATTATTGAGTTTTGCCCAATGTTCAAATCCTTCTCGATTGCCAGTCGTTACATACGTGGAGATATTGATATACAGGCGAGCTTCTCTGGACAGATGTTTTGGAGTTTTCACTTTGCTACGATTTTTAGCTAAGTGGATGCGGACGTTTTCTTCCGTATAATAACTTCCCAGAGATTTCATATAAGTGAAATTTTTTTGTTCCGGTGCACGGAAAGAAAGATGCTTTCCCTGCCGGACTTCATATCCAGCTAACTGCATTTTTTGTAGAAATTCCTCATAGTTGATGGAAGTCCAGATTGCTTTATCAACTGCAACACGTAGCTTGGCTTTCCAACTGGTGCCACGATGATATTCCATGTTCTCTTTATAGCTTTTTCCTTTTTCTCCGGTTGGCATACTGGTGGCAAGTCCATTTTCCAGGCAGATACGATTACTGATTCTGCAGAGTTTATGGTAGCTCCGCTTATTGGAAACATACTTGTGATGATCAACAAAGCTTGCAGCGTTGAAGATGATATGGTTATGAATGTGCTTTTTATCAACATGGGTACTGATCACGTATTCATATTTTCCTTTCAGTACTTCGGCTGCAAATTGCTGTCCTAAGCGATGGGCAGTTTCGGCATCAACTTCTCCAGGTTTAAATGACTGGATCAGATGAAATGCCAGGTTATTACCTTTGTCCATTCCATTCTTTTTTGCCATTTCTCTAGTCATGGAAAATTCGAGATCAGCAGTTTCCGGGGAACAGCCAAAACTGGAAACCAGCAGTTTTTCATCAGTCTTGTCTGGATTCGTGATATAGTCCAGAGCTTTCTTGTCTGTTACTTTAATGGGGAAGATCTTAATATATGCCATAGTTCTTTCACCATCTCTTTCAATTCTTGCATTTCTTCCGGATATAGATCTCCGGTGGTATTTACCTTTTTTGCAATCTGGTTGATATTTATGCCAATCTTGTGCATTTCCTCATACTGTTTCTTCAGAGGAGTTGTATCTGTGTTGACGATGTAGCCGTCGATTGCCATCTTACGCAGATAAGCTCCCATGTTCTTGGTTTTTGATTCTATCATCTTCCTGCGGATTAGCTTTCGTTCTTCTTCTGTGACATAAAAATGAATTTCTTTGTTTCTTTTTCTTTCAGCCATTAGCAGTTTCTCCTTTCTGAGAGGGCAGTAGTATCGTTGCTTTCAGCGTTTTTCAATTCAGGGCAGGGTACCCTAAATTGGGATTTTCCGGAAGTGTATCCTCACTTCCTGTCCTTGCTGTTTTACCCCTCTATTAGTTAAAGTCAGGAGAACCGGGAAAATGCAAAAGAATTTGGCAGGTAGTACGGGAACTGAAAATATGGTATGATTATGGGCAGGATATCAGAAGAATCAGGAGTTGAATAAACTGTGAAGAAAGAAGAAATTTTTGAATATGTGAAGAAACAGTATGGTACGGTGCCGGAGTATTTATGGGCACAATCACCAGATAATGCTGTGCTACGACATAAGAATGGAAAATGGTATGCTGTGGTCATGACGGTTGAAAAATCGAAACTGGGATTAGAAGGAAAAGATCCGGTTGATATCATGGACGTAAAGTGTGATCCGGACATGACGAATATGATTATTCAGACTTATGGATTTTTACCTGGATACCATATGAATAAGCAGCACTGGATCACGATTTTACTGGATGGTTCTGTCAGTGAGGCTAAGACACTGGACTTTTTGGATATGAGCTATGACCTGATTGACGGAGCAGGCAGAAAAGAAGAAAATGTAAGTGGATTACAGTGATTTTTGAGCAAAAGGAAAACCGGGGATTTTACTCCTCGGTTTTCTGGCTGTTGTGCTTCAGTCTTCAACTTGAAAAATATCTTCTACAGGCACTTTCAGGTAATGTGCCAGCCGGATTGCAATCTCAAGAGAGGGATTTCGTTCTCCACGTTCGATGCGGCCTATCGTCTGGCTGCAGGAACCTATGGCTTCAGCCAAATCTGCTTGAATGAGATTCCGTTCTTCACGAATATCTTTTAATGTATTATTGATTGCCATTCAATCACTTCCTTTGCTTATTGTTATCAGTAGGATCATGAACCTGCTGTTGAAATCTAATGAAATCCCGGAATTTCTGCACCTTTGCATTTCCCGATTACTTTTCCAAAAATCTTAAAAGAGTCAGATTCCAAAACCTGGATAGGACGATATTTTTGATTTAAAGAGATCAGATAAACACCATCTGGCTCATCGTGTAATTCCTTGATGTAAGTATTGCCGTTGAGATAGAAGATTCCAATTTCACCATTAGCAAGAGAATCTTTTTTCTGAATCCATGCAACATCGCCTGTATGATAAAGTGGCTCCATACTGTCACCGGAAATCCGTACACCAAAGTCAGTCTGCTCAGGAGCAAGGTGTCCTACGTCATAGGTTTCTTTTACAGAATCCTCCAGGTAATTTCCAGTACCAGCAGAAACTGGTTCCCAGGTAATTTCTACAGGATGATGGAATGGGATAATCTTTGCAGACAGTGGAGAAAACTTTTTAGAAGCTTTCAAAATATCAGCAAATTCAATCAATTTATTTCTGCCTTCTTCATTCAATCCACTCATAATGTTATATGGGTTTTCTCCAAAGAAGGATTCATATATATCTTCGATATCAAGTAACTGGCAAAGTGTCAGGAAAACATGTAAAGCTGGTTCTCGTGCATTGGTCTCCCATTTGGAGATTGCTTTTGTAGTGACCTGAATACCTTCTTGAGAAAGCAGGTCTACCAGATCTGATTGAGAGTATCCTTTCTTTTTTCTATTTTCTGCTAATATTTCCCCGAAATTACGCATTTGTTCGCCTCATTTCTATTTGAATTTTCTATATGCATTATACCGTATGTTAGAAATAAAATCAAGAATAATCTCCGAAATGGAGAAAATACAACCAAGATGTCACTTGACTATCTCCGGAATGTCGATATATACTAAACATACAGAAATTGATAAGACATTATGTTGAAGGAAACAGCTGGGAGGTGAAAAGTTTGAATGAGCGTGTGATCCTGCATAGTGATATGAACTGTTTTTACGCCAGTGTAGAAATGCTACATCATCCGGAATTTGCCGGAATGCCTCTGGCAGTAGGTGGCGATCCGGAAGCCCGGCATGGAATTGTACTGACAGCAAATTATATTGCCAAGAAAAAAGGAGTAAAAACCGGAATGGCATTATGGCAGGCGAAACAGGTTTGCCCGGAAATTATTTTTGTACCGCCACGGATGGATTTATATTTGCGATTTTCACAAATGGCAAGAGAAATCTATTCAGAGTATACAGACAAAATTGAGCCATATGGAATTGATGAAGCCTGGCTGGATGTATCAGGCAGTGGAAATCTGAAAGGAAGAGGAATGACAATTGCGAGAGAAATCAGCCATCGGATTAAATACGAACTTGGAGTAACAGTGAGTATTGGAATTTCCTGGAATAAGATTTATGCGAAACTTGGCTCGGATTATAAAAAGCCGGATGCAATCACAGAGCTTAATCGAGAAAATTATAAAGACAGGATATGGCAGCTTCCAGCGTCAGATTTGCTTTATGTCGGAAGACAGACGAATAAGAAATTGCAAAAACTTGGAATCCGGACAATCGGGCAACTTGCGGAATCAGACGAAAAGTTGTTAGAGAGTCATTTTGGAAAAATAGGAAATGTATTATGGGCTTTCGCAAATGGCTGGGATGAAGATCCGGTTTGCAAGGAAGGATATGAAGCACCAGTAAAGTCGATAGGTAATAGCACTACAACACCGAGAGATCTGGAAAATGATCTGGATGTCTGGATCATTCAAATAGCATTGGCAGAAAGTGTAGCTGCACGATTGCGGAAACATGGATTTAAATGCAAAACAGTAGAAATTACAGTTCGAGATAATGGATTGTATAGTTTTTCCAGACAGATACATTTACGACAGCCAACGAATATTACAAACGAGATTGTAACTGCAGCATTTCAGCTATTTAAAGATAATTACAAATGGGAACATCCCATTAGAAGCCTGGGAATCCGAGCTGCGGATCTTGTGTTAGATGATATTCCCGTGCAGTTGGATTTATTTGGAAATCAGGAGAAAAAGGAAAAGTTAGAGAAGCTGGATCGTACTGTAGATGAGATCAGACGACGGTTTGGTTATTTCAGTATACAGCGAGCGGCAATGTATCAGGATAAAGTCTTATCCCACTTAGACGCTGGTACGCACACGATCCATCCACACAGTTATTTTCATGGGTAATTGGAGGGATAGATTTGAAAAAAGCATTAACCAGAAAACAGGAAGAAAGTTATCAGTGTATTTTACGATATACCAATGAACATGGATATCCACCGACAATACGGGAATTTGGAAAATTGATCGGGGTGAAATCAACATCATCAGCATTTTCCAGAATCAAGCAGTTGGAGCTAAATGGATATATCCGAAGGATTCCGGCATCGCCAAGAGCAATCGAGATTTTATAGTGAGGTGTCGGCATGAATAAAGTATATGTAGATGTAGTGGCAGAGTTCCGGAAAGACGGACAACTGGTTCCCATATTTTTTACATGGGAGGATGGAAGAAAATATAACATCGACAGAATTTTGAAAATCGAGCGATGCGCCAGCAGAAAGGCAGGCGGTGTAGGAATGATGTACACCTGTATGATACAGGGACAGGAAAGCCATTTATTCTATGAAGTGGATAAATGGTTTATGGAGAGAAAAACAGCATAAGGAGAGATAGGTATAGACGATATTATATGGATTATTAACCGGCAGGGATAGTCACTTTCCCTTTATATTCCTGCAGGTTTTACATAAGAAGATGGATTCCGGTCAGCAAAGGCAGCTCCCACAATGCCTTTTGGATATCCGCTTCTGCAAATTGTAGTAAGTAATTGCTTCCCATCAAAATCATGGGGAAAGCGAACTGGTCTGAAAGACCGCCAGTTAGTGTGATGATGATAAGGAGATTTTGAAACTGATGACAGATAGAGATTATGCAATTAAATCAATGAAAGAAATTACCTTCCAGATGGCAAACCATGCACAGAATTATCTGGAAGTAACGATCGAAAGACATTATACTGATATTAAAGAACTGATGACAAGCTACCAGAAACTGATTTTAGAAAACCAGGTTGTATTGGAAGAACTGGATATGGAGTGTCAGGAGAAGATCAATGAAGATATGGCATATGCGTTGAGTTATCTGAGTATTTATAACAATCAGCTGAATGTGCCAAAGATGCACCGGGAAATGAATAACCTGATGATCATTTACGGCTTGTCAGATATGATCTATCGTGGAATGACACTGGTGAAGTTTTATGCACCGAATGGTGTGATGCTCAGTGAGATCCTTCATTCTTGTTTTTGCAGTCATTATAATAAGACAGATGTGGAAGTACAGCAGGAGTTAGGAATAGGCAGGACTTCTTTTTATAAAATGAAGAAGCAGGCACTTGGGTATCTGGGATTTTATTTTTATGAGATCGTGGTGCCGCAGGCAAAGGATAAAAGATTTAAACCGTCACTGGGTGTTGAGGAAGAGTAGGTGAGTAATATGAGATACGAAGATTCGATGAAAGGTGTAGCTGATCAGATAATCAAAGAACAGCAGCGAGCCAGTAAAATTAAAAACAATCCAGAAGAGTTCCATTGGTATGACGAATATGCAACGTTGAATTTCTTTCGGTTTATCTGTAAAAATATCGGTAACTTGGGAAATGGAGAAATTGAAAAAATGGTCACACGCTTAAAGAGCATAGATCAGAAAGCAGTGGAAAACCATGTGAATGGTGCTGTTTGGGCATTTGATTATGATAAGATGTTCTGTGTGTTGATGGAAAATGAAATTTGCCGAAAGGTGTGTGAAAAGAATAAATATAATAGTTGGACGAAGCTGATTGGAAATTATTGTGTTTCAATGGCTTAAAGATAAAGAAAGTTGCTGGAGAGAAAAAATATTCTCCAGCAACTTTGTCTTTGATGAATAAAAGTCAATTTTTTTTAACTATTCTCACTATTATTTGATTCAGTGATTTTTTTCTTCTTTGGAGAAACCAGTTTGTGACCGGAATAAATGGACATGCCCATACAAAGCAATGAAGAATAGGCAAAGTATTTATGTGCAGTCATAGATTTTTTGATTCCAGAATAAATGCATCCCAACATACAGAAAAGTGCGCCTAAGGACCAGTATTTATGTGATTTCATGATTTGATACCTCCTTTGATTTAACTGATTCAATCATAACGCTTTTTTACGAAAATGCAAAGAAAAACTTTGAATATAGTTCTGTAGAATTAGAACTTGGCTTTGCGATTCTGTATATTTAAGATATCCACAAGTATACTAAATTCAGAACGATTATTCGTTCTGAAGGAGGTGTTACGATGGATTTGAAAGCAGTAGGACAGCGAATCAAATCAGCACGAGAAGCAAAAAATCTCACGCAAGAGGAACTGGCTGCATTAGTAAATTTAAGTCCGACGCATGTGAGTGTAATAGAGAGAGGCTTGAAAGTTACAAAATTGGATACCTTTGTTGCAATTGCAAATGCATTAGATGTTTCTGCAGATACTCTTTTGATTGATGTTGTGGCACATTCAGTTACAGGTGTTACCAATGAGCTGGCAGAGAAAATAGAAAAACTTCCGATCAAAGAGCAGAAAAAAGTTATCAAAGTAATTCATACATTATTGGAAGAGTAATATGACAAACTGGGAAGAGCAAGTAGCTCTTCTTTTTTTTGACCTTTTATTTAGCTTTAAGTTGTAAAGTGTCTTTTCATGATAATAGAAATATGCTAAATTGGTTCTATAGAACAAGTTGTAATCCTACTTATACATTGGAGGAAAATGAATGAGAGTGAAAACTATTTATGAGAAGATTGCAGAAAAGTACAATACGACACCAGAAGAGGTGCGTCGGGAAATGCAGATAGCGATTGATGCTGGATTTGATGATCCAGATCCGGCTGTACAGGCAGAATGGAAGAAGGTAAATCTTAAAGGAGACAGACCTACACCGGAAGAAGTAATCAATTACGCAGTAAAACAATTAAAAGGAAATTAATGAAAATATGAAGAAAAAGATAATTGCAGTGATCTCAGGAGCAGTCATCTTGATAATTGCTGCAGGAAGTATTTATGGGAAACCTGAATCTGGTCATAAGGAAGGTGAACCTGATGTAGTAGGAACATTTTCCATAAATCGGGATGAAAATCTTACCGTAGTAGCTAACCGGGAAAATATTGAGGATAGAGAAGCGTTTGCAAGAGAACTTTTGCAGATGTACAAGGAGAATTCTTTTCATTCGACAAAATTCTCCACAGACAGGGGATATGCGACGAGTCTTGATATGAACATCTATTTATGGAAAGAGGATATTGAAGATGGGGAATCGGTAATGACAGCCAAATACAGACCTGTAGAATATGGAAAGGAGTATGATGTTGTCAATAATCCTGATAAATTTCAACTATATATAGATGGAAAAAATGTAGAAGAATAACACGGTGAACTTTTTACACCGAAATATGTACGATTCCTGTTATGGTATGAACTTACAGGGATGTATTGCGGATACTTTGTGAACTTTATCCTGATACAATGATTATGCTGAAGAAAGAAGGCATAGATAACTGAATATTAGATAAGAGACGAAAGCCTCAGTAGTTAAGAAAAAACTACTGGGGCTTTTTTTCGTGCCTGAATTTCGCAGCCAATAACTGCGGGCGTGTCCCGGCAGGATAAAGGCGGAGCAGGCATGAGCCAAAACAGAGGTCCACCTTCTGGATTTGAAACAAGCAACGAGATTTCAAATTCAGGAGGAACGGATATGTATATTGAACACCCATATTTTTACGAAGGAAAGTACTACGCAAATATTGATGGAGAAATGATCGAGGTTACAAAAGAAGTTGCGTATGCGATGAACAATTTTTACAGAAGCAGCAAGGCAAAAAAAGTTGAGATTAAGAACGAAGAGGGGAAAGTCGTGGATAAGATGCTGCGGGAGGTGCCTTACAGTGGGCAGTCCATTGATGGAGAAGGATTCATGATTGAGGATTTCCCGGATCTGAATTGCGACGTGGAGCACAGTGTACTGACGAAAATGGAACAGCAGGATATCCACAAAGTGATCAATCAGCTGAACTCCGAGGAACGCATGATTATTTACGGCATTTTCTTTGAAAACAAGACACAGACACAGATGGCAGAGATTATGGGAATTTCCAGACAGATGCTGTCATACAAGCTGAAATCCATTCTTAATAAGATGCGTGAAATGTATATGAATAAATTTTTTTAAAAATTTTTTCAAAATCTTTTGCATCTGCCAAAGTCATTTGACTTTAGTAATTAGAGGAAGTTAAAGGACTTCCTAAAATGAACCATGATAACTGAATATTCAATAATAACTGACGTGACATTTCATGCAGAGAGCACGAGGAAGATGCCGCTATAGGATTATAAGACGTAAGAAACTTTTTTGAGCTAATAATACTGCGAAAAAGCACTGACCAAAGCCAGTCGGCAGGCTGGTGATGCGATGACATGTGTGAGATGCGATACACTTGCAGACCCTGAGAAGTCTGTAATTGGTAAACCTATGAACTGCCAGAGCCTGGAAACGAGAGTTTTTGGGTTGTGGTCCGGAGTATAGCATTCGGACAGGTTATTATTCCCTTCCTGCAGATGCAGGAGTAACGATTCGGGGTATCGAGGATAAATAGAATCGAGCGAGCACTGTTTAATAATCAAATTGGTTATAGAGGTTATGCGGCAGAGCTTTCCATCTTGGAAAGGAACTCTGCCGTATTCCTGTGGAGCCAATATAGCGCTAGGGATGCTTTACAAATAAAAAAAGATTGGAGAGATGACAAGTGACGATTCGAAGAGGAGATATCTTATGGGCGGATCTCGGTATGTTTCCGACAACTTCGGTTCAGGGTGGAGTAAGACCGGTGATCGTAGTAAGTAACAACAAAGCTAATACATACAGTTCAGTCATTACAGTAGTTCCGCTGACGTCAAGAATATATAAGAAGCGGTATTTGCCAACACATGTATTTATCAGTAAGTACGATATGACAGGGATCCGAAAAGGAAGCCTGGCATTGGCTGAACAGGTTATGAGTATTTCTACAAAATGTATTATTGAGAAATGCGGAAGAGTAAATAAGTGGAGCCTGGATCGGGTACTGAAAGCAGTACGGATTCAGATGGGAATGGAAGGAGAAGGGCATGACAGCAGAGGAATATAGAAATTATCTGGATCAGGATTTCAGTGATGTGGATATCAATGAAATGACTGATCTACGGATGATAAAAACAGACAGAAATAAATCGCTTCAGGAACGGAGAGATATTTTTCTGAATAAAGTAGGAAATCCTTATCTGGTCCGGATCGGTAATATGAAAGTAAAAGTCAGATTTGCAAATAACGGTATATCTATGGAGCAGGCATTTGAGAATATGCTTCTGAGTGTCTGAAAAAGTACTGGTAAAATTGAGGGGACTGTGTTAGAATGTCGGTAAGGACAAATTATGCAGCCCCCTTTTATTACATGGATTTTCTGACGTAATAAAAGGAGGTAAGATATGTATCAGAATATCAACAAAATTTATCATGCCGCCATCTATGTCAGATTATCTAAAGAAGATGGCGATATTTCCAGTTCAGCAAAACTGGAAAGTAACAGCATTTCTAACCAGAAAGCTTTGATTCTGGATTTCCTGAAAGACAAAAAAGATATTGAAGTTGTTTCAGTCCGAGTTGATGATGGCTACTCAGGCTCTAATTTTGAGCGCCCTGCATTCCAGGCAATGCTGGAAGATATCCGGCATGGGATTGTAGACTGCGTAGTGGTAAAAGATTTATCACGATTTGGAAGGGAATATATTGATTCCGGGAAGTATATCGAGAGATTATTCCCGGCTCTTGGTGTGCGTTTTATTGCCATCAATGATAATTATGACAGTCTTAAGGGAAAGAATCAGGCAGACGAAATCATTATCCCATTTAAAAATTTAATCAACGATGCTTATTGTCGTGATATTTCTATTAAGATCAGGAGTAATCTTGAGATTAAGAGGAAAAAAGGCGAGTGCGTGACTCCGTTTGTAGCATTTGGATACAGGAAGACAAAGACAGATAAGCATAAATTAGAGATTGATCCATCGGCGGGCGGTGTAGTACAGGATATTTTTAAGATGAAGCTGCAGGGAATGAGTCAGGATGCGATCGCTAATCGTTTAAATGAACTGGGTATTCTTTCCCCATTTGAGTATAAAATAAGCAGCGGCAGTCGTTATGAAACAGGTTTCCGGCAGAAAGAACAGGCACTTTGGAGTTCCGTTACGGTCCGCAGGATACTGGAAAACGAGGTTTATATCGGAAACCTTGTACAGGGAAAAAGGACAACTCCAAACCATAAAGTGAAGCAGACTTATGTGAAACCGGAAGATGACTGGATCCGGATTGAGAAAAATCATGAACCTCTGGTGAGTGACCGTGATTTTGAAATTGTTCAGAGGCTTCTTGGCATGGATACACGTACTTCACCTGACCAAAAGCAGGTATATCTGTTATCCGGAATTGCTGTATGTGCGGATTGTGGAGCACCTATGACAAGAAAGGTTTCTACTGTGGCAGGAAAAAAATATGCTTATTATCTATGTTCCACAAATAAAGAAACAAAACGCTGTTCCAGTCATAGAATACCGGAAAAGGATCTGGAAGATGCCGTATTAGTGATGTTGAAACAGCATATCCAGAATATCCTGCACCTGAAAAGAGTCCTGGAATTTATCGGTACTGTGCCATTTCAGGAGATCAATATGAAAAAGCTGCAGGACAGGCTGGAGAAGAAAAAGCAGGAGAAAGAACGCTGTAAGGAGTTACGGATGATGCTCTATTCGGATATGAAAGAGGGCATTGTATCAAAAGAAGACTATGTAGAGCTTCATGCAGCATATGGAAAGCGGCTTAGAAATGCGGAAGAGAGTATCCGTGCGATCCAGAAAGAAATGGATAACGAGCTGGAAAAAGCAGACAAAGCCAATACCTGGCTGGATTATTTTGTGAAATATCAGGATATTGAAGAACTGTCCCGCACTGTGGTGGTAGAACTGATCAGGCAAATCAGAGTATATGATAAAAAGAATATAGAGATCACTTTTGATTTTGATGATTGTTATCAGACATTGCTGAATCAATTACCTGCTATGGGAGTTGATATGGTAATAGATGATGATAACAATCTGCAGGTCAATGTAAAGGAGGTTGTATAAAATGGCACGAAAGAGCAGGAAAAACATTCCGGAAGTAGTCAGCAGTGCAACCGTCCAGACAGAGGTGAGCAGACCGTTCCGGGCAGGATTGTATGCCAGAATTTCAATGGAAACAGAAGAAACCTTAGAAAGAGGAACGATAGAAACCCAGGTGGAACTGATGAAAAACTTTGTGGCAGATACGGAAGACATCGCAGTTGCAGAAATATATAAGGATTCTGATTATTCTGGTACAAATTTCGACCGTCCTGGTTTTACGCAGATGATGGAAGATATCAAGCATGGAAAAATTAACTGTGTGATTGTAAAGGATCTATCCAGACTTGGAAGGAATTATGTAGAGACAAGTAATTATATTGAGCGTGTATTTCCGTTTTTTCATGTGCGGTTTCTTGCTGTGACGGATGACTTTGATTCTTTCCGTGAGGGAGTGGATCTGACAGTTCCCTTAAAAAATATCATCAATGAGTTTTATTCCAAAGACCTTGCAAAAAAGAGCAGCAGTGCCAAAAAAGCCCTGTGGAAAGAAGGAAAATTTACTGGTGCATGGGAACCTTATGGATACAGGAAATCAGAACAGGACAGACACCAGCTGGTAGTTGACGAGGAGGCTGCCGGACATTTACGAGAAATTTTTACTATGTATATGGATGGATGCAGCTACAGCGATATTGCAAAAAGACTGAATACAGATGGTATCCTTTCCCCGACTTTGCAGAGGGAATATTATAAAACAGGCGAAAAGCCTTCACCGGAATCCAAACCTTGGAATAATTATGAAGTGAAACGTGTACTTCAGGATGTCCATTGTACCGGAGATTCTGTATATGGAAAATATCAGCAGAGTGTTTTTCAAGGAAACAAGCAGAGAAATCTACCGGAGAGTGAGTGGCTCTATGCTGAGAATACCCACGAAGGAATTATTGATAAAGAACTGTTCCGGCAGGTACAGGAAAAAATCCGGGAATTTACGGAAGCATACAAAAAGAAGCATCAGCTGAATAATGGAGCCATTCGGAATCATAATTTCTATACCGGCAAGATCAGGTGTGGGGGTTGTGGGAACCGCATGGTGTTGTCCAGAGAAAAAACAGGGACATTTTATTATATCTGTGGTGCAGATGCGAACCATAAATCCGGAGGAAATCAGTGTAAGGGGCACAGAGTCAAAAAAGAATACGTGGATGAAGACGTCCTTCGCCTGATCCAGTCACATATGAAAGCCGTATTGGATACAGAGAAACTGATCCGTGAAATGAATTCTGCTTCCAGAAACCAGACACAGTATTTGCTTCTGGATAAGGAAGTGGGGAAACTTCGGCGGGAGTTGAGCAGGATCAGCAAGCGTAAATCTGATTTATATGAGGATTATTCGGAACGTCTGATTACAGAAGAAGAATACATGCAGTTTTCCCGTATCTATTCCAATGAAATAGAAAACATCAAGAACCGCCTGGATGTAGTATTGGCGGCACAGGTACGGTATTCCAAGGATTATCATATCGAGGAAGGATGGGGAAAAGTGATACATACTTATATGTCAAAGCGTAAGCTGACAAAAGAAATGGCAGATGCCTTTGTGGATTCAATTATTATCCATGGTAAGTATGATTATGAGATCAAGCTGGTATATGACGATCAGTTTGCAGATTTACAGAAATTAAAGAAAGAGAAGGAGGCGCAGTCAAGATGACAGATCATAGAAAAACAGCTGTTTACATCCGTTTATCCGCAGAAGATGACAATGTAGATGGCAGAGCTAAAAAAGAGAGCGACAGTGTAACTTCTCAGAGAATTCTGTTAAAATCATTTGTGATTGATCAGCTGGGTGTAGATGAGGCAGATATCCTGGAATATGTGGATGATGGTGTCAGCGGTACTCATTTTAAACGGCAGGGATTTCAACAGCTGCAGGATGACATGAAAAGTGGAGAAATCGGCTGTGTAGTTGTAAAAGACTTTTCCAGATTCGGAAGAGACTATCTGGAAGTTGGATTTTATATTGAATATATTTTTCCACTTCTGCAGATTCGATTTATTTCGATTAATGACAGCTATGACAGTGCAGCAAGCAGCGGAATGACTGGTGGAATGAATGTGGCATTGCAGAATCTGGTATACAATATGTATAGCCTGGATTTGTCCAAGAAAATTTCATCAGCAATGCAGACGAGAACAAAAAATGGTACACGTCTTCCGGTAAATGCCAGATATGGCTATAAAAAAGGAAAAGATGGAAGGCTGGAAGTTGATCCGGAGGCTGCAAAAGTCGTGAAAATGATTTTTCAGATGGCAGCGGAGGGAACAAGTTTTGCAGATATTACAAGGGAATTGAACAGACAGGCGATTGCTACTTGTGATGAGCAGAAATTATCAAGAGGGGATCAGGTGCAGTTCCAGAGGTTTGACACGATCAAAAAGAAACACTGGAGCCCTACGACAGTATCGGCAATCGTCCGGGATGAGATTTATATTGGAACCAGAATCTGGGGCAAAACACGTTGCAGTATGCATACGGGCCATAAAGCAGTTCTGAATGATGAAACAGAATGGGTTCGCCTGGAAAATCATCATACGGCAATTATAGACAGGGAATTGTTTGAAAAAGCAAATGAAATGCATCCGAAAAAGAAGAGAAGTGTTGCAGAATCACGCACCAATTTTACTCTGGAAAGACGTAAAAAACAGCCGGCCTTGCTGATATGTGCCAACTGTGGGCATTCTCTGTTAAAAGAAACAGAGCATCTGCTGAAATGTTCAGATGCCAGAACCAATGGTGATCCTGTGTGCCGAAGTCTGGTGATTCGTAGGGAACCGATGGAGGAGAATATCCTTGGGCTTGTCCGTCAGTATGCAGCGTCAATGTTGAAAAAAGGAAAGAAAGTATCTTCCAAAAGACAATGTGAATACAAAGAGATCAATACTACAGAATTGCAAAAACAGAGCCGACAGTTGACCTCGGAAAAGATGAAACTCTATGATGATTACAAAGATGGTCGTATAGATCGTGATTCGTATAAGCAGAGAGCTGAAAAGATAAGTGTACAGCTGGATGAAATAAAACGAAAGATAGAAGATGCGAAGAATAGTAAAAAGCTTCTTGAACAAAATGAACTTTCTGATAAAATAAAACTAAAAGATTTCTTGGGAATTCAGAAGTTCGATACAGAGAAGCTGCGTGAGGTTATCAAGGTGATCCGTGTTCATAGTCAGGATGAAATTGAAATCGAATGGAATTTTGACGATATTTTTTCAGAACAGAGATAACTTGAGCAGGACAAGAATGACTTATCAAAAGATAATAAAGGTGCTGGGACTACCTGATGGAAGCGTCAGATAGTCTTCGGCAGAAAAAAATAAAATTTTTTTTGTCCTATACTTGACACATCCACATATCCTGCGTCATACGTTCTGTACCAGACTTGCGAACAGGAACATGAACCCTAAGAGTTTACAGTATATCATGGGACACGCAAACATCAGTATCACGCTGAACCTGTACGCCCATGCGTCCATAGAGAACGTCAAGGCAGAATTAAGAAGCATGATAGCTTAAAGTTTTACCACGATATTTACCACGATTGACCGTGAGAAAACGTGATGAAACGTAGCTGTTTGGAAGTATCAGCCGAAAAGAGAAATGCCCGTAAAGCTGATAAAATAAGGCTTTGCGGACATTTAAGAAGATATGAAAAGATAATCAAAAATTTATATTAAGTTTAATTTAATCTACATAATACACATAATTCTCTTTGCGAGGCTTCGCTTTCGGCACATCTTTATCCGGATATCCGAGCACACAATGCCCGATACCTTCATAGTCACCTTCCACGCCCCATTTCTTAAGAAGTACTTTTCCCTCTTCCGATGCGAAGACTTCTTTCGCACGGTGGATCCAGCAGCTTCCGATTCCAAGAGAAGCAGCGGCGTTCATCAGATTCCCCATAACAAGGCTTCCGTCATAGATATATGTCGGTCTGTTCTTATCAGCTAATACAACCAGGACAACCGGTGCTCCGTAGAACGGATCTGTATCAGTTCCCATGACATCCGCATTCATTTTGGAAAGCTGATCACGGGTTGCCTTGTCGGTAACAGCAACAATAACCGGTGACTGCATTCCCATGCCGGTTGCGGCATAAGTGCCTGCTTCAAGAATCAGATCCAGATCTTCTTTCGGGATCATGTCCGGTTTGTAGCCGCGTACACTGCGGCGTTCGATCATGTTTTTAATACTTTCGTTCATAAATCAAGACTCCTTTAGAATACAGTGAAAAAATAAAATCTCATAATATAAAAAGAAAATAAAACGAAACGGATGATTTACACTTCTTTGTTCTCGTATACATGTCTCTTGATCGCTTCGAAACTTTCTTTACTGATCACATGCTCCATCTTACATGCATCGGCAGCAGCAACATCCGCAGGTACGCCGAGATGTATCAGCCAGGATGATAAAAGGGTGTGGCGTTCGTAAATCATATTTGCAATCTCCAGACCGGATGGTGTCAAATGGATAAATCCCTGTTCATCTACTTTAATATGTTCCTTTTCGCGAAGATTCTTCATAGCAACACTAACACTGGATTTCTTAAAACCAAGCTCATTGGCAATATCTACGGAACGCACTACGGGCAGTTTCTGGCTTAAAATCAGAATTGTTTCAAGATAGTTCTCGGCAGATTCATTTAGTACATTGCTCATAATAAGTCATTCCTTCCTTTATACGTTAACATTGAGTTTAGTATAACATAGTTAGTTACGACTGGCAAACGGAAGAAAAAACTTATTGAGAAAAAATAATCAATAAAATAAAATAAAGTGGTTGACAGCTAACAAACGTTAGCATATACTAACTATTGCAAGGGATAATGAAAACATTTATCATTATCAAAATCCTTGGGAAATTACATGGAAAGATGTAAAAAATACTACATAAAGAAAATGAGGTGTTATTATGCCACTTACAATGGCCGGTATCGGTGAAACAAACACAATCTCACGTATTGGTGGAAATGAAGAGACAAGACGTTTTCTGGCAAATCTTGGATTTGTTGCAGGAGCGGAAGTTGTTGTACTGTCGAAGATCGGAGGCAATGTGATCGTAAATGTCAAAGACTCCAGAGTGGCAGTAAATGAGGATATGGCGCGGCACATCATGGTTTAGTACCGGGGTGTCTGCTGTATTATAGATACTAACAATCTAAGGAAAGGAGAAACAGCAATGACTTTAGGTGATGCAAAAGTTGGAAGTACAGTTGTTGTAACGAAGATTGAAGGGGACAGCGCATACAAGCGCCGTATTATGGACATGGGCATTACAAAAGGAAGCGAGCTGTATATCAGAAAGGTAGCTCCACTTGGAGATCCCGTAGAGATTACAGTAAGAGGCTATGAGCTTTCAGTAAGAAAAGACGATGCTCAGTGTGTTCAGGTAAAATAAGACTTACCGAAGGAACTGACAGATACATATTGTCGCATTAGAATTTACACGTTCAAGGAGGTAAATAGGAATGGGAATCAAGATTGCACTTGCGGGAAACCCAAACTGTGGTAAGACCACAATGTTTAATGCCTTAACGGGTGCCAACCAGTATGTTGGTAACTGGCCGGGGGTTACAGTAGAGAAAAAAGAAGGAAAATTAAAAGGAAAGAGAAAGAATGATAACATTGTTGTAACAGACCTTCCGGGTATCTATTCTCTTTCACCGTACACATTGGAAGAAGTAGTCAGCCGTGATTATATCTTAAATGATAATCCGGATGTTATTATTGATCTTGTAGATGCAACGAATATTGAACGTAACCTGTATCTTACAACACAGCTGATCGAGACAGGTGTTCCTGTAGTTATCGCATTGAACATGACAGACCTTCTGGAGAAGAGAGGAATCAAGATCGATACAAAGAGACTTTCTATGTTGTTAGATTGCCCGATCGTTGAGACTTCTGCCCTGAAACAGACAGGACTGGATGCGCTGGTTGAGACAGCAATCAAAGTGGCTAATAAAAAAGAAGTTGATCTTCCAAGAGAAATCTTCTCTAAAGAAATGGAAGCAGCAGTTGCAGATGTGAAAGGGGTTCTCCCGGATACAATCTCAGAAGACAAGAAGAGATGGTATGCAGTGAAATTCCTTGAGAACGACAGCAAGGTTGTAGAAAGCATGAATCTTTCTGCAGCAGCAAAAGCAGCAGTTGATAAAGACAGAAAAGAACTTGAGACAAAACATGACGATGATATGGAAAGTATCGTAACAGATGAACGTTACAAATTCATCCAGAAGATCGTTGAGACAACAGTTAAAAAAGGAAAAGACAAATTAACAACATCCGATAAGATCGACCGGATCGTTACAAACCGTATTCTTGGTATTCCGATCTTTATCGCAGTTATGTTTATTGTTTACTACATTTCCGTAACAACAATCGGTACAATTGTTACAGACTGGACGAATGATACATTCGTAGGTGCAATTCAGGATATCGCTTCAAAAGGACTTGAAGCAGCCGGCGTAAGCAGCGTGATCGAAGGATTGGTAGTTGATGGTATCATCGGCGGTATCGGAGCCGTACTCGGATTTGTACCACAGATGGCAATCCTGTTCCTCTTCCTTTCTATCCTGGAAGACTGTGGATATATGGTACGTATCGCATTCGTTATGGACCGTGTATTCAGACACTTCGGACTGTCTGGTAAGAGCTTCATTCCACTTCTGATTTCATCCGGTTGTGGTATTCCTGGAATCATGGCTTCTAAGACCATTGAACAGGACAATGACAGACGTCTGACAATTATGACAGCAACATTTATCCCATGCGGAGCGAAGTTACCGGTTATCGCATTAATGGGTGGAGTTATGGCAAGTTACGCAACCGGAAGCTATACAGCAGGCGGACTTATGGCGCCAATCATGTATTTTGTAGGTATCGTAGCAGTATTAGTAGCAGCAATCATCCTGAAGAAGACAAAACCATTCTCAGGAAAACCGGCACCATTCGTTATGGAACTTCCACAGTATCATGTTCCACAGGCTAAGACAGTTCTTCTTCATGTATGGGAAAGACTGAAAGGCTTCATCATCAAAGCAGGAACGATCCTGTTCCTTGCATGTGTAGTCATGTGGTTCCTTGGTGGATTCGGATTTACGAACGGTGGATTCGGACTTGTGGATGACAGTGCAGACAGTTTACTTGCAGTAATTGGCGGATTTATTGCACCAATCTTTGCACCACTTGGATTTGGAGAGTGGCAGCCGGTAGCAGCTTCTCTTTCCGGATTCACAGCAAAAGAAGCAATCGTTTCAACAATGGGTGTACTTGCGAACGTAGCAGAGAGCCAGTCAGAAGATACTGTAACAGTAGCTCAGGCTATCCAGAACTGGTTCCCAAGTGCAGTAGCAGCATTTTCATTCCTGTTATTCAATCTGTTAGATTCCCCTTGTCTGGCAGCCATAGCAACGATGGCACAGCAGATGCAGTCTAAGAAATGGTTTTGGTTTGCAATCCTGTTCCAGAATGTATTCGCTTATCTCGTAACACTTTGTGTATACCAGATCGGTACATTAGTAACCGGCGGCGGATTTGGAGTTGGTACAGCAGTGGCATTTGTGGTAGTAGCAGTCATGCTGTTCCTGTTATTCAGACCTGATCCGTATAAAGATCAGAAAGTTTATTCCAAACGTTCTGTAAATGCATAAGTAGAGCGGACCGGACGTAACTCATTTACGTCCGGATTTCCCTTTGAAGGAGGCAGTTTTCATGGTAGCCATTTTAGCAGATATCATTATTTTAGCATTAATATTAGGGTATTGCGCATACCTGGTATACGGAATTGTGAAGAGATTTAAAAATGGAGTCATCCAGGGATGTGGCGGCAGCTGTGCCGGATGCAGTGGATGCGGTGGTGGATGCGGTGGTGGATGCTGCAGTTCAGATCCTGATGAAGTGAAAAAAATGATCGAAAATATGTATGGTAAATAAAGGAGTTGGCAGTCATGGGCAATTCGACAGGCTCTATGTTCTACCTGTTTGTGATCGTGATCGTCCTTTACATTGTCGGTGCTTCTATCTATCAGGCATTTCTCTGGTTCAGGAAATGGCAGGAGAAAAAAAGAGACGAAAAGTTCAGCATGGATAATGAGGAGAACAAAGAATAGAGGGATAGAGATATGGCAGATATTATAGTTGTATTAATCGTGATCGTTCTTCTTGGATTTGCACTGAGAGGAGCAATCAGGCATTTTAAAGGTGACAGTCCCTGCTGTGGCGGCGGAACCGGTATCATCAAAACTGACGATAAAGAACTGAAGAATCCGGTGATCGGAAAGAAGACAGTTCATATCGAAGGTATGACCTGTGAGCACTGCGTACAGTCAGTAAAGAAAGCGTTAAATGAGATAGAAGGTGTTTCGGCAAGAGTGGACTTACAGAAGAAAGAAGCAGTGGTGTCTTATGACCGTGAGATTGAAAATGATGTTTTGAAAAAAACAGTTGAAAAAGCAGGATTTCAGGTTGTTTCTATAACAGAGTAGATACGATAGGAGGATGACAGGTGGATAAGGCAAAAGAAGCGATTGTACAGAAACTAAAAGCCAGTGGATGCAGGATCACCAAGCAGAGACTGATGCTTCTGGATATTATACTGGAAGAAAACTGTTCCTGTTGCAAAGAAATCTATTACCGCGCATCTCGGATCGATCCAAGCATCGGAACAGCAACCGTATACCGGATGATCAACAAGCTGGAGGAAATCGGAGCAATCAATCGAAGAAATATGTATAAAGTAGCATGTGATCCGGACTGTGACCTGCAGAATGCATGTACGGTTGAACTGGACGATGATACGATCAAGCATCTGTCTGCAAAGAACTGGAATGCTGTGATACAGGCAGGACTGAAAGCATGTGGTTATGTAGAAGATCAGAAAGTACGGAACATAACAGTGCAGTCATAAATATGTTGTTGAAAAAATTTATCAATAGCTTGAAAATATTTGAAAAGGACATTCTTTGGTGTTATAATTTGCAGAAACAAAAATGACTGCCGGACACAAATGAAGGGATGTCCTTTTTGTTATAGTATTTATAGTGCTTAATTAATAAATATACAATGGAGGGAATACATATGTTAAATTTAAAAGACATTAATTGGAAAAAACCAGGACTTTTTGCAGCAGGAGTAGCTTTCGGAACAGCAGGAATCAAGATCCTGACAAGTGATGATGCAAAGAAATTATATACAAACTGTACAGCAGCCGTATTAAGAGCAAAATCTTGTGTGATGAAGACTGCAACAAGCGTTCAGGAGAATGCAGGAGATATTTTAGCGGAAGCAAAGCAGATCAACGAAGACAGAGCAGCAGAAGTTGTAGATGACTATTGTGAAGTAGCGGAAGAGACAGAGGAAGCAGCAGAGACTGCAGAAGCTGAAGCAGCTACAGAAGCATAAAAACGGGCACGAAGATTATAAGTTGCCATAATACACGGGCACCTGCGGAACATCTGCAGGTGCTTTTGTAAGACTAACAAGAGGTGACAAGAGTGAAATTTAAGGTTAAGCATGAGATAAGAGGAAGAATCCGTATCCACATGGAGCAGAAACGCATGACTCATGAACAGGCGGACATTCTTCTCTTTTATCTGCAGAATATAGACGGTGTATTCCGCGCAGACGTCTATGACAGAACGGCGGACGCAACGATTCATTATAAGGGAAACAGAGAAACAATCATCGAAGGACTCCGCAGATTCCGTTATGAGGAAGTAGAAGTGCCGAATGGCCTGTTAGAGACATCCGGAAGAGCAATGAATGCAGAGTATCAGGAGAAACTGGTGGATAAGATTCTGTTCCATTATGGAAGAAAATTCTTACTGCCATATCCGATCTCAGCAGCATATACAACCATTATGTCTGCAAAATATATCTGGAAAGGTATTAAGACACTGATGGAAAGAAAACTGGAAGTCCCTGTACTGGACGCTACGGCAATCGGTGTCTCTATCTTAAGAAGTGACTTTGATACTGCGGGATCTGTGATGTTCTTACTTGGAATCGGAGAACTTCTGGAAGAGTGGACACATAAGAAATCAGTCGATGATCTGGCAAGGACCATGTCATTGAATGTCGGAAAAGTATGGCTGAAGACAGAAGACCAGGCCGTCCTTGTTCCGTCAAGTAAGATTAAAGCCGGTGATCAGGTGGTAGTCCATATGGGAAATGTAATTCCATTTGACGGTGAAGTTGTGGACGGAGAAGCAATGATCAATCAGGCTTCCCTGACAGGAGAATCTGTGCCGGTAAGAAGAACAATTGGAAATTATGTATATGCAGGAACTGTTGTGGAAGAAGGAGAGGTCACAATTAATGTAAAGGCTGTCGGTGGATCCAGTCGTTACGAAAAGATTGCGGCTATGATAGAAGATTCTGAAAAATTGAAATCAGGATTGGAAAGCAGGGCAGAACATCTGGCAGACAAACTGGTTCCGTATTCTCTTGGAGGAACAGCACTTACCTGGCTGCTTACAAGAAATACGACAAAAGCATTGTCTATTCTGATGGTAGATTTCTCCTGTGCTTTAAAACTTGCGATGCCAATCTCCGTACTCTCTGCGATCCGCGAAGCAGGTATGTATAAGATTACAGTAAAAGGTGGAAAATATCTGGAAGCAGTTGCGGAAGCAGATACCATCGTATTTGATAAGACGGGAACACTGACAAAAGCAAAACCGACAGTGGCAAAAGTAGTATCATTCAATGAAATGAATGAAGATGAACTGCTCCGTATTGCTGCGTGTCTGGAGGAACATTTTCCACATTCAATGGCGAAAGCAGTCGTCAGCGCAGCAAAAGCAAAACATCTGGATCATGAGGAAATGCATTCGAAAGTGGAATATATCGTAGCTCATGGAATTTCAACACAGATTGAAGGAAAGAAAGCTGTTATCGGAAGCTATCATTTTGTATTTGAAGATGAGAAGGTGACGATTCCGGATGGTATGGAAGAAGAATTTGAAAGCCTTCCGGAAGAGTATTCCCATCTGTATATGGCAATCGAAGGCAAACTGGCAGCAGTGATCTGTATCGAAGATCCATTGCGTGACGAAGCGGTAGAAGTGATCCGAGAGCTTCGCGAGGCAGGCCTTAGTAAGATTGTTATGATGACCGGGGACAGTGAGCGTACAGCGAAAGCAATCGCAAAACGTGTCGGAGTAGATGAATATTATGCAGAAGTATTACCGGAAGATAAGGCAGGTTTTTGTGAAAAAGAAAAAGCAGCAGGACGTAAGGTTATCATGATCGGTGACGGTATCAATGATTCACCGGCTCTTTCCGCAGCCAATGTAGGAATCGCGATCAGTGATGGTGCAGAACTTGCAAGAGAGATCGCAGATATTACTGTCGGTGCAGATAATTTAAGAGAATTGGTAACTCTGAAGAAGATCAGTAATGGTCTGATCAGGAGAATCAGCCGCAATTACCGTATGATCGTCGGATTTAACGCAGGGCTGATCGTTCTTGGCGTGGCAGGAATCATCATGCCGACAACATCTGCATTGCTGCACAATACATCAACACTGGTAATCGGACTTAAGAGTATGCAGAATCTTTTGGATGCGTAGAATAAAACTGACATATAAAAAAGAAAAAAAAGAAGCTTAATGAGATTTAAATTCGTTAAGCTTCTTTTTTGTGCATAATTCTTGACAGTTTTGAAAGAATAAGATAATATTCAAATACAAAGATGTTAGTAAAAACTAACGCAAATTAGGAGGAACTAAGATGGCAAACAGATATCTGATTGAAAAGTGCCTGGTGGAACATTGTTCGGCAACACTTGCATCTATGAAATCGGCAAATTTATTTAATATGACATTTGCAGATGATACAGACGTGGAAGATCAGATTGAGTTCTGGAACCGGTGCATGAAAGAAAAGGGCATCCGTCTCTATATATTGCGGAGGCAGGAGAACCGCGTACTGGTCTATGTCTATCGAAAGAAACAGCTTTTGGTCAGTCTGAACCGTCCGGGAGTAGCAAATTTCCTCAAAAAATACGGATATGGAAGCACGGATGTGGAATATGCATTGGACCGGTTAAAATCAAGAATCGGCGAAAACAATGAATTTCCGCATGAAATCGGAATTTTTCTTGATTATCCACTGGGAGATGTGATCGGATTTATTACAAATGAAGGGCGCAATTTCAAGTGTGTGGGATGCTGGAAAGTATATTGTGATGAGTGCGCATGCCGGAAAACATTTGAAAAATATAAAAAATGCAGAGATGTCTATGTACGTCTCTGGCAGCAGGGAAGAAGTGTTTTGCAGCTTACAGTAGCTGCCTGACATATAAAATTATCAATGAAAGAGGTAGAAAACAATGAGTAAAATTGCAGTAGTATATTGGAGTGGAACAGGTAACACAGAGGCTATGGCAAACGAAGTAGCAGAAGGAGCAAAGGCTGCAGGAGCAGAAGTGGATGTATTAACAGCTTCAGAATTCGGTGCAGATAAGATGGACGCTTACGATGCGGTAGCATTCGGATGCCCGGCTATGGGAGCGGAAGAACTGGAAGACAGCGAATTCGAGCCGATGTTCTCTGACTGCGAAGGCAAGCTTGGAGGAAAGAAGATCGCACTCTTCGGATCTTACGGATGGGGAGACGGAGAATGGATGAGAACATGGGAAGAGACATGCAAAGCTGACGGAGCTGTTCTTGCATGTGAGAGTGTACTTGCGAACGAAGCACCGGATGATGATGCGGTGGCAGCTTGCCAGGCACTTGGAAAGGCACTTTGCTAGCCAAGCCAATGGGGACGGGGAAAATGGTTTTTTCCCCGTCCCCGCTGGCTTTTTTTGCGTGGTGTTATTTGAAAGTTATTTTGAAAAAAGTCAGAAAATAGAATCGTTTTGGACTGAATTATGATAAAATAAAGGCGAGATTAAAGACCAGAGGGGACAGGAAAAAGGCCGGAAACACCGTCCCCACTGGCTCGAAAGGAAGGATCGGTATGAAAAATTATTCAGAAGATATAAACAGACAGTATCATATTCAGGTTGCCAAAGGTGAAGTCGGACGCTATGTGATCATGCCGGGAGACCCGGGAAGATGTGAAAAGATAGCGGAATATCTAGAAAATCCGGTTCTGGTTGCAAGTAACCGGGAATTTACGACTTATACGGGAATGCTGGATGGTGAGAAAGTCAGTGTGACATCGACAGGAATCGGAGGACCGTCGGCAGCAATTGCAATGGAAGAACTGGTACGCTGCGGAGCAGATACATTTGTCCGGATCGGAACCTGCGGTGGAATGCAGCCGGAAGTAAAAAGCGGTGATATTGTGATTGCGACCGGTTCGATCCGCATGGAAGGGACAAGCAAAGAATATGCACCAATCGAATATCCGGCAGTTGCCAGTCTGGAGGTAACGAATGCACTGGTGCAGGCTGCAAAAGAAGATGGCTGCACCTGGCATACAGGAGTGGTACAGTCAAAGGATGCATTCTACGGACAGCATGAACCGGAAGCAATGCCTGTCGGCTATGAACTGCTGAACAAATGGGAGGCATGGAAGAAGATGGGCTGTCTGGCTTCCGAGATGGAATCAGCGGCACTTTTCATAGTGGCCGGTAAATTGCGTGTCAGAGCAGGGGCATGCTTTCTGGTTATGGCAAATCAGGAAAGAGAGAAACTCGGACTGGAAAATCCGGTGGTACATGATACTAATATGGCAGTCCGGACTGCAGTAGATGCAGTGAGAAATCTGATCCGGTGTGACAAAGAAAAAGAATAACAGAAGAAGGGAAACAAGATGGGGAAGACAGAGAATAGAAACAAGCCGAGGTATAATCCAATACAACTGATCGAAATTTCAATAGAACAGTTAAAGTATTCTTACACACCTTATTCAGGATTCAAAGTCGGAGCTGCATTATTGGCGAAAAATGGAAGCGTATATACGGGATGCAATATTGAAAATGCAGCATATACACCGACAAATTGTGCAGAAAGGACAGCATTTTTTAAGGCAGTAAGTGAAGGCGTGAAGGAATTCGATGCGATCTGTATTGTAGGAGGAAAAGATGGGGTCTTGACAGAATATGCACCGCCGTGCGGAGTGTGCAGACAGGTAATGATGGAGTTCTGTGATCCTGAAACATTTCAGATCATTCTTGCAACAGATCTGGAACATTATGATATCTATACGTTAAAAGAGTTATTACCGTTGGGATTCGGACCTGGGAATCTGAAGGAAGAATAAGGGGAAAATTATGATAACAGAAGAATTAAAAGCATTGCCAAAGGTCGAGCTGCACTGTCATTTGGACGGATCGCTGAGCCACACATTTATAGAAAAAAGACTGGGACGGAAAGTGTCACAAAGTGAGCTCAGTGTATCTGAAGATTGCAGAAGCCTGAATGAATATCTGCAGAAATTTGATCTTCCGGGGAAATGTATCATGAATGAAGCCGGACTGCAAGAAGCTGGCTATGATGTATTAAGAAGTATGAAACAGGAAAATGTCTGCTATGCAGAGATCCGTTTTGCACCGCTTCTGTCTGAGACGCAGGATATGAACTGTAACAAAGTTATCGAAGCATTGCTTAGCGGACTGGAAAGAGGAAAGAAAGATTTCGGTATAGAGTATGGAGTAATTACCTGTGCCATGCGTCATCACAGTGAAGAAGAGAATGCCAGGATGATCCGGACTGCAAGAGCATATCTGGGATATGGAGTATGCGCGGCAGATCTTGCAGGAGCAGAAAGCCTGTATCCGATGTCAGAGTTCATGGAACTGTTCAAAAAGACGAAAGCACTTGGCATGCCATTTACCTTACATGCAGGCGAATGCGGAAGCGTACAGAATATTCTCGATTCAGTAGAAGCCGGAGCCGGAAGAATCGGACACGGAATTGCCATGAGAGGGCATGCCGATATACAGAAAGAATTGCAGAAAAAAGGCATCGGTATCGAGATGTGTCCGATCAGCAATCTGCAGACAAAAGCGGTAGAAAGCACAAAGGATTATCCGATGCGGGAGTTCCTGAATGCCGGGTTAAAGGTAACGGCAAATACCGATAACCGTACAGTCAGCAATACGACACTGACAAAAGAACTGGAATTTATCCAGAAGAATTATGGAATCACCGATGAAGAGATTCATCTTATGATGAGGAACGCAGTGGATGTGGCATTTGCGGATGATGCAGTGAAAGAAAGGATGTTGAAGTATGTATAAAAAACTGGAAAAATGTTTAAAAAGCATAAGAAAAAAGACGGATTTCAAACCAGAAAAAGCAGTCATCTTAGGATCCGGTCTCGGAGATTATGCCGAGAAGATCCAGATAGAAAAGATCGTAAAATATACAGATATCGAAGACTTTCCGGTATCGACCGTTCAGGGGCATAAAGGTCAGTTTGTCTTCGGATATGTGAAAGATGTTCCGATCGTACTGATGCAGGGAAGAGTGCATTATTATGAAGGTTACCCGATGCAGGACGTTGTACTCCCGACCAGACTGATGGGGATGATGGGAGCAAAGAAGATTCTTCTGACTAATGCTGCAGGCGGAGTCAATCCATCATTCAGACCGGGTGACTTTATGCTGATCACAGATCACATTACAACAGCAGTGCCAAGTCCGTTGATCGGGCCGAATATCGAAGAACTCGGAACCAGATTCCCGGATATGAGTGAGGTATACAGTAAAAATCTTCAGAAAATCATCCGTAAAAGTGCAAAAGACTGCGGAATACCACTTCAGGAAGGGGTATACGTACAGCTGACCGGGCCGAATTACGAGACACCGGCAGAAATCCGAATGGTCAGAAGTTGGGGCGCAGACGCAGTCGGTATGAGTACTGCATGTGAAGCCATGGCAGCCAGACATATGGGAATGGAAGTGTGCGGAATCTCCTGCATTACGAATATGGCAGCAGGCGTCAGTGATGCAAAGCTTAACCACGCCGAAGTTCAGGAGACGGCGGACAGGGTGGCGAAAGATTTTGAAAAACTGGTGACAGATGTGATAGCTGCCATTTGATTCTTCAGGCATTCTATATTCACGGAATAAAAGGGGATGTAAAAAAACTCAATTGAGTTTTTTTACATCCCCTTTTTAGGAGGTCTGGGTAGCCAGTCTGGTAGATTAAATAGAATACTTCAATTCAAACATCTCCGCCGGTATATAATACAGATAACGGTGCAGGATCATTACATTTGTGATGTGTATCATTGCAAAATCCGAGTAGTTTGATTTCTGCCCGGGAACATTCATGGGATGCTTTATAACATTCGCAGCGGATGGAAACTGGAGTGTGTTGGCGATATCGCTGGTGATCGGAGCATTCTTAGGACTTTCCTGTGAGTATGGAGGAAACTGGCTGTATCAGGCAGTGACTGAGAAAAAAGAATGTGATACATATATGGGAGAAAATGTATTGCAGTCAGCACAGGATAGGACCTTGTAAGTTTATTCCAATCGGTGATAGCCACCATAATGCATTAAATAGAAAATATATGCAGAAATATAAAGATGTGATAGAATTTGACTGAATCAGTGATTTTATTGTACCAGTGATCTTATATAGATTGAAGCTCAGATTCCGTTGATGTACTATATTGTACAGGCGGTAAAAAATCATAGGAGAAAAAGAATGAAAGAGAAGAAAAGCAATATAGGAAAATATCTGCTGATCCTGGTTCCGTTTGTCATGGGTGTTACAGGATTTACGGTTCTAGATGGTCAGCCGATGGTGGATTCGCTGTTTCTGAGTATGGAGATGTATTTCCTGAATTATTCGGATTCACCGCCGAATATACTGATCGAGATCGCCAGATGGACAGCACCGCTTATGACGGCCAGCGGTGTTCTGATGTCGATATCAAAGATTCGTGGCAGGATATTGCAGTTGCTGCGGTATTACCGCGGAGACAGCATTGCCGTATATGGGGATAATATTCACCGGAAAGAAATGGTACAGGCACTGGGATTCTGCGGGATAGATGCCGGAGAAGACTGGGAGTGGGTGAAAGCGAAAAAATACCTGCTTCTTGGAAATGAGGACGAGAATTTCCGGTTTTACGGACAGCACAGAGAAGCATTTGCGGGACATACCGTTTATCTGAAATCTGAAAATCTTGCGTCAGAGGGAATCCTGGATCCGCATTTACGCCTGTTTTGTCCGGAAGAAACGGCGGCCAGATTATATTGGAGAAGGAATTGCCTGTATGAAACTTCCTGTGTACAAGGGCATTATTTGCAGATCGTATTCCTGGGATTCGGACTTCTAGGGGAAAAACTTCTGGAATATGCACTGCAGGATAATATTTTTGACCCTAAACAGCGGATAGAGTATCATATCTTTGGAGACGGAGCAGAATTTCAGGCTTCGCACAGAGAACTGTTCCAGATGAGTGACCCGGTGATCTTTCATGCAGAACACTGGTATGAGAACATACCGCTTCTGGAATCTGCAGACAGGATCCTTCTGCTCCAGCAGAAAGGGCAGCTTGGAATGGCAGGAAAGCTTCTGGCATCTACAACGGGTACAGCTTTTGAAGTATTTACGGTGGAAGACGATGGATTTGAACTGTTATCGGGAAGAGAACGTCTGCATGTAGTGGAATGGGAAAAAGAAGCATGGAATCCGGCCAACGTACTGGGAACAGAGATGTTCGAGCATGCAAAGAAATTGAATCTTCATTATGCACATCTGTACGGAGGTGTGGAGGAAAATTCGGAAAATATGGAACTGGAATGGGGAAAACTGGATGGATTTACGAGATATTCCAATGTCAGTGCAGCCGATTATCATAAGATACGGGTACATATGATGAAGACAGACGGATGGAGTATGGATGCTGCCGGACTGAGCCAGAAACAGATGGAACTTCTGGCTGAACTCGAACATATCCGGTGGTGCAGGTATCATCAGTTCCACAACTGGCGAATGGGAATTCCGGAAAATGGTGCGAGAAAAGATGCCGCACTTCGGATCCACAAGGACCTGATACCATATGATGAATTGACGGAAGAAGAAAAGGAAAAAGATAAGGGGAATATCCGTATGTTGCTTAAGTTGTTTGCAGAAAGTTAGAAAGAAAGGTGAAAGCCGGAATCATCTGTCGTAGGGGTGGGACCGGCTTTTTATATTGCTATATATTCGAAAAGAGCTGCCAATGGCAGGACGTGTAGATCAAAGTATGCAAGAGAAGATGGCAATGGAAAGTTATAGGGAATACCCGAATGTAAAGTAGTGTCTATGTCATGAGAAATATAGAAAAGTTTTTTATAACAATAAGATAAAAGTGATTGCATATGGAATATACGAATGTTATACTTTGTGGGAACAATCGTGTTACAGGGTGGCTGACCTCTATTCTTACATAGAATGGGAGGTGATGCTGATGAACAATAAACATTTTGACTTCAAAGATTTGATGGCTTTTGGAATGTTCATTCTTGCATTACTGACATTTGTATTTTCATTTATCAGATAATGTAGTAGTATAGAAAAACCACCCCGGAACTTTGGCGAGCGATGATATGCTACCCTCATATAGGACAATGAAATATAAAAGTCCTATATGGGGGTATTTTCATGTTCAGAAAGAGTAAGATAGAACCAGTAGAAAAAGTAAAAATAGTCGAACGCTACCTTGCAGGAGAAATTGGCATACAGCAAGCAGGAAAAGAATTGGGAGTTGATCATCATAGTATTCGAAATTGGATTTCTATTTATCAGTATGATGGACCAACTGGATTACTCAATCAACCGAAAAACAAATCTTATTCAAAAGATTTAAAAATATCTGCTATAAATGATTATCTTAACGGAGAAGGATCTCTTCAGGATATTTGCACAAAATACGGAATTCGTTCACACAGACAGCTTTCCGATTGGATTAAGGTGTATAATTCTGGTGGAATATTAAAAACATCCACTGGAGGTGCTTACATGAAAAAGGCAAAGAACACTACACTTGATGAGAGATTAAAAATAGTAACAGATTGTCTTGCAAATGATAAGAATTATGGTGCAATGGCACTCAAATATGATTGTTCCTATCAACAAGTTCGCAATTGGGTAATACGATACGAAAAGATGGGTCAAGCGGGTCTGGAAGACAGACGTGGACGTCGTATAGCTTCTCTTCCAAGCAGAACACCTGAAGAAGAGCTACGTGACAAGATAGCTGAACTGGAAAGAAGAAATCTAGACTTACAAATGGAGAATGATCTGTTAAAAAAAGTCAGAGAACTGGAAAGGAGGGGTCGCTATCTTTAATCCATCGGTTAGCCGAATATGAAGCCATCCAAAAACTATCGTCTACTAAGCATTATCCCATAGATAGACTTTGTAAATATCTTAATGTTACACGTTCTGCGTATTACCGCTGGGGAAAATATCCGAAAAGTAATAATGAACTTCGAAACGAAAGACTATCCACTGAAATCCAAAGGATTCATCACCAGCATCCAGATATGGGATACCGAAGGATTCGTGATGAATTAGATGGACATAAAGGAATTCATGTGAATGATAAACGAGTACTTCGTATTTGTAGGAAATACGATATAAAATCAAATATTAAATGGAAACCTAAGAGTTGTACCAGAGGAGACAGAAATCCTGATCACATAGCAAAAAACTATTTACACCGTGAATTTCACGCCGAAAAACCGAATGAAAAGTGGCTTACAGATGTTTCTGAATTTAAATACTACAACGGAATAGAAGTTCATAAAGTTTATCTGAGTGCTATTTTAGATTTATATGATAGAAGGATTGTTTCCTTTAAAATCAGCGATCATAATGATAATCCATTAGTTATGGACACGTTTGATGAGGCTGTTCGTCAGGAGCCAGATGCACACCCATTAGTTCATTCTGATCGAGGCTTTCAATATACAAGCGCACAGTTTTATACTAGATTAAAAAAACATCATATGAAGCAGAGTATGTCTAGAGTTGCCCACTGTATTGACAATGGACCAATGGAAGGGTTTTGGGGAATTCTAAAACGAGAAATGTATTATAAACAGCGTTTTAATGACAGAAGCTCTTTGATTACTGCGATAGCTAATTACATAGATTACTACAACAACCAACGACTTCAAAGGAAACTGCATGTAATGACACCAATGAAATATCATGAGCAATATACAAAAGCAGCATAAAATATCGCCAGCCATAGCATGGCTGACGATACAAAAATTTATTATTTTTTATTGTCCTCTTGACGGGGAGCATACCACGGAGTCTCTTGCAAAAATACGGGTTTTGTTTTTTTGTATAATGGTTTTAGGGCTATATAAGCCTAAATAAAGGAGGCAAATATGTACCTGAAATCAAGAGTCAAAATACCGGATGTGCATGGAAAATTGACCCGATTAAGACGCGGGGATATCACATATATTAAGTATGAGTATGATCACTATTATGATCCAGAGAAAAAATATACCTATCCACAGAGAGCAACTATAGGCAAGGTGTGTGCAGATGATGACACTATGATGATCCCTAATGAAGCCTTTCTGAAATACTTTCCAGATGCAGTTTTATCAGGTATGGAAGACCGAACAGAGCGTAGCAGCTGTCTGCGGGTTGGTACATATGCTGCAATACATAAGATAGTATCGGATTATTCGTTAGATAAGATGCCAGTATTGCCCCTATAGCTATAACACAAACTAATAGCACTAAATATCCAATCCTTTTTTCAAAACATTCTTATAATATTTACTATTCATCTATAATTCCGCCATCCGTCCAATAATTTCCTGATAAAATGCTTCCTGGCTTTCTCCACGCTTCAAAGTATCCAGAATCAGCCCGTCTTTCAGCAGGATGATTCTGCTGCAGTAGCTTGCCATCTGCGGATCGTGGGTAACCATAACAATGGTTTTCTTAAATTCACGGTTAATCTGTGTCAGCGCATCAATCACGATCTTACCCGACTTGGAATCCAGATTCCCCGTCGGCTCATCCGCAAGCACCAGATCCGGATCGTTAATGAGCGCCCTGCAGATTGCCACACGCTGTTTCTCACCGCCGGATAATTCGTAAGGATTCTTTTTCACCAGATGGGAAATCAGAAATTTTTCTGCGTACTCCTGTGCCGCCTTTGTCATGACACTTTCCTTCTCCCTGCCAAGGATCATCGGAAGCATAATATTTTCCTCAACGGACAAACTGTCCATCAGATAAAAATCCTGAAATATAAAGCCGATCTGCTTTCTTCGTACATCCGCCAGCCGGTCTCCGTAGATTTCGCTGACATCTTCTCCCATAAACCGTACCGTCCCGCCGGTCTGCTTGTCGATCATTCCGAGGACCTTTAGCAGTGTTGTCTTTCCGCAGCCAGATTTTCCCATGATTCCGACAAATTCGCCCTCTTCTACTGCAAAGTTTAATCCTTTTAACACTTTCACGTCTTCTTCACTCTTCTTGAGCGATGACCTCCGGTAATTCCGGATCAGATTTTCCACTTCCAATACTTTCATTCTAATCATTCCCCTTCTCTACTCTCTTTATAACATATTGTGCAAACAGCCATTGTACTAGCCGGTCTGCCAACAGATATATTCCAACAATCAGAATCCAGTACATCCAAAATGTTACGTCCAGACTTCCGGCATCTTTTGATGCACACCGCCATTCATAAGAGAACACATATACAATACCCATCATTACCGTAGCAAACAAAGCAATATCCGACAACATCTGGGTTTCAAAGCGAATGGTTTTCCTGCGCTGCTTCTGCTTCATGCCCATACATCGCAGGAACTCATAGCGTCTCTCATATCCCGAAAGTTCCGACAATATCTTAATCCCATTCACAAAGAATGCACTGATAAATAGCGCCATCATCAGGAATAATTTACTGGATAAGCTGAACAACACACGCATTTTCTGCCCGATCAGATACTCCTCCGTCCCGTAGAGATAACTCTCCATCCTCGTATCGCTGTCATTCTTTACGCCACATTCTTTCTGATACTCCGACAGTTCCTTCCATGCATTTTCCTTACGTTTTCCCGAAAATGTAAATAATCTTAATACCGTTGCCTCCTGATCATCTCCACGCATCGCTTCCCACTGCTTCTGAAAATATGTATCCGAAAACACGATAATGTTCTCATGCCACTGATCTGTAGAATACTGTCCGATCACATTCTGGGTAAATATGTCCTTGATATCGTACAGGTACTGCGGATCTGTGTGTGAAATCTCCGCCATATATTCTTGATACTTTCCTGTGAATAAGAGACTATACGTATTCAAATAATCCTCATCTGTAATCTTTTTTTCTTTCTGATACTCAGAATCCTCAATGCCCACCAGAATTTCACGCTCCGACAGATTCACATCTTTCCCGGTCAGCTTCTCATATTCTGAAGCTGAAACTCCTATATGCTGTGCTCCATAATATGTCGTCACCCGGATCATCGGAAGCTCTGTCATATTTCCATCATACTTTCTGACCAGTTTTTCCGCAAATGCTTCATCTTCCTCCTTTGCCATCCACACCATGTCATAAGGATAGTTTTCCCGATACTTATCCAATGGAAGCACCTCTGCAATTTCAACCGTCAGATATGTAAGCGCAAAGAAATGAATGACCAGCAGAATCAGCAGAATCAACAGATTATTCATGTATTTACTGTACAATTGATTCATCTGTAAAATATGCCGATGATAAAACTGTTTTCGATGCTTCAGCCCTTCCAGAATCAATGCCACGCCAAATGCAGCCACCAGAAAAAGCCCTACAATAAAGATAACGTGGGAATACATATATGACAGGTCACTTCCCTGATACTGGTTTTCTCCTAACACCAGAACGCCAATCCCGATCAATACCATTAGTATCCATTTCTTTCCGACCGGACGCTTCTCGTTATACTCACTCTTTGAAATGAGTGTACTTAGATTCCTTCCATCCATCCAGACCAATAAGATCAGGAATACACCTGTCATGTTTGCAACACTCATCCCGCAGGTATTCCGGTAAATCTTCCATCCCGGTGCTGTCACCTTAAGAAATTCCGGATACAGTTTATGAAGTGCGGTCTGTGCTCCATATAAGATTCCGTTTCCCATTAAAATTCCGAACACAAGAGAAAATACACATCCCACCGTATACTCTACTAACAGGAGCAGATACGATGTTTTCTTTTTCATCCCAAGAACAATAAACGTTGTGTAATCTTTAATACGAAGCTTCATATAGTATTTCATAGAAAAAATCATCAAGAAGACCGTAATAAATGTAATAAGCCCTGCCGCAAGCACGAAATCTGACTTAAGCGTTGCTGCAGTCACTCCATCTTTTACAGCCTTCTTGACCACATCATTCAATCCCCAGAATGCAAAAAGCTCTGCAATCGCAAGAATATTGCTCACGAAAAAAAGTATGTAATTCTTTAGATTGCTTTTAAAATTCTTCATGATTATGTGATAAAACATATTAAATTCCTACCTAATAATATATATTACACAATAAGATTGCCGCGTAAAACTCGGCGATCTTATTTCTACTTGTTACTTTTCAACTTCTTTCCGTACTGCAGGTCTTGAGATGCTCTGTCTGTCACGCCCAGTTCTTCTTCCAGCTGCTTCTGTGTCAGATTCTTTTCCTTCCTGCATGTCGATATAAACCTTCCAAGTTCTAATGGTTCAACCATATGCGTCACCTCCTGTCGGCTTTATTATACCATATTTCTCCCGGAAAAGCACTCCACTTATGGTTGAACGCCTCTAAATGCCGCTAATTCTCATGAAAATGGAATCAGATATCACTGAAGCGGCATCTGCGGATTCACCCATAATACTTTCACCGCATTTTCATTTGCCGGATTCTCCTCTTCCTTCTCCAATGATTCCTTCACAAATTTTTCGACCCTCGCCGGAGCCTTCTTAACTTCTTCATTTTCCTGCCACAGGATCTTTTTCTCACCGGATCTTCCGACATAGTCAAATTCCGATGCCTTTGTTCCGTTTTCTGTGACAATCTGTCCATCTTCAAACGGAATGACATATGCAGCTTCTTTGGATGTAATATATATCAACCCTACAAATGGATTGATGCTCGAATCCATAGATAGTTCATATGTGACAGTGTTCTTTGGCTCACGTGTTGCTCCAACAGCATCTTTCCCCACCGCTGTTTCGGTAGCTGTATCCATATCTGTCTGAGGATAGGACAGGCCTGTGATCCTGCGTCTGCTCTTCACTTGTACATACAGTCTGCCATCCTTTAACTGATAGACTTCTTCAGCTTTTATATCTTTTGCTGCAATTCTTGACAAATGATAAGACTGAAAGGCATCCGAATATAGAGCCACGGTCAGCATCATACAGATCAGGAAAACAACTCCGCACGCCATAACGATTCTACTGTTTAATTTTCTTGATACTTTTTCAGAAAACTCCCGGAACCCTTTCCACTCCTCGTCTGTGCCTTCTATTTTATCTGTTTCCACCGGAATCTCACCTTCCATTTTTTTCAGATATGTTCTGCACGATTCACATTCTTTTATATGTTCTTCTATTGCATTTCTGCTCTTTTCACTGCATATATCATCCTTATATAACGGTAGCAGGTCTCTTATGATCTCACATGGAATCTTTGCCATTATGTACTCCTCCTTTCCAGAATGTCCTGTATCTTCACCCGGGCCCTGTGATAGGTAACTCTCGCCCATGTCTCCTGTTTTCCAAATATCTGTGCAATCTCTTTATAATTTAATTCGCCAAGTACCTTTAGTGTAAATACTTCTTTATAAGGTTCGTCCAGATAATGAAGGATCTGATAAACCGTCATGGCTTCGTCCTTCCGAAGCATACGTTGTTCGGGTCCATCCGTTTTTCCGTCACTGTATGCCTGTTCTGTCAGTTCCTGATCTGTACGGTGTTTTTTTCTGGTATAAGAAATGTATTCATTCCTGGCAATCTGACACAGCCAGGATTTGATGCTGCATTTTCCTTGAAAATGCTTTACTCCTTTTAGTGCTTTGAAAAATGTCTCCTGTGTGATCTCTTCTGCAATGTGCGGATCCTTACTCATTGCGAGAACGAAATAATACACATCCTGAAAATAGGTTTTATAAATCTCTTCCAACTCAAGCTTCAAGTACCTGTCACCTCCCTTCTGTTATCTATTAGACGCATGAATTCCATTTTTGTTACAGCCTTTTACATTTATTTTAGAATAATCTGCAAAATATGTCTTGCATCCTTTGATATAAAAAACTCCCTGAGCCCCAAAGACTCCGGGAGTTTTATATCTTTATATGTTCGAAAAAGCTCACTCTGCCGTAACCGCCATCGTCCTGTGAATCTTCTTCCTTACAAACCAGAAGCAGATCACCTGCATAATGATCGTTGCAATCCAGGATACCGGATAAGACAGAAACAAGAAAGTCAGTGATCTGTGTGAAGGGAACAGTCCATAGATCCAGATAATCCGGACTCCGACCGTACCGATGATAGAAAGGATCATCGGTACCGTGGAATATCCCATTCCTCTCAGTGCTCCCGGGAACAGATCCATCAGACCGCACAGGAAATAGGTAACGGTTGTATAAGAAAAGATCTCCATACCGTATTTGATAACATCTGACTGATTACTGTAAATATGCAGAAGTTCCGGTCCGAATATGTACACACTGCTTCCGAGGATCAAAGTTACCACAACTGAAAGGATCATACAGTCGATCAGAACCCTGTCCATACGTTTTAATTTCTTCACTCCGTAGTTCTGGCTTGTGAAGCTCATACAGGCCTGTGTGAAGGAGTTCACCGACACATATAAGAATCCGAAAATATTATTCGATGCCGTATATCCTGCCATTGCGATCGATCCAAAAGAATTGACCGATGACTGCAGCATCGCATTTGAAATATTGATTACCGTGCTCTGGATTCCCGCCGGAACCCCGACTTCAAAAATCTGCTTCAGATACACGGATCTGATCCGAAGCTTTGCAAGGTGAAGCTGATAGCTGCTCTCTGTGTGATGCAGGCACCGGAGTACCAGGATACAGGATACCAGCTGGGATATAACGGTCGCAATCCCGACGCCTGCTACATCCAGATGAAAACCGATGACCAGGAACAGATTCAATACTGCATTAATCACTCCGGATACGATCAGGAAGATCAACGGACGTTTGGTATCCCCCACTGCCCTTAATATGGCTGCTCCATAGTTATACATCATAAAAAATGGCATACCGCAGAAATAAATCCGCATATAAAGTGTGGATTTGGCAATTACATCATCCGGTGTCCCCATAATTTCCAGCGCGCCTCTGGCAAAGACCACTCCAATCACCGCCATCGCCACTCCGCTTACCAGAGCAAGTGCAATAGCCGTATGTACCGTCTCCGACATTTCTTTTGTTTTTCCGGTCGCATAATATCTCGCTGCAAGTACATTTGCTCCCAATGAGATTCCGATGAAAAGATTGGTAAACACATTGATCAGTGCCGTTGTCGAACCCACCGCTGCGAGCGCCTGACTTCCGCTGAAACGTCCCACTACCACGATATCCACCGCATTGAACATCAGCTGTAAGATTCCTGACAGCATCAGTGGTATGGAAAATGAAATCAATTTGTCCATGATGGTTCCATTGCACATATCAATCTCATATTTATTTTTCTTCAAAACAACTCTCTCCTTTTATAGTAATATCTTCAATCAAAGCATAAAGCCGTAATTTTTATTGTAGCATAGATTTATCGTTTGTGAACATTTAATTATTAATTCGTTTTATATGTGTAAAGACATTTTCCTTGACAGAACATCAAAAACAACCTATAATCACTTAGCTTATATGTTTTCATTTACATTCATTGTAAACATCCATATCAGTAAATATAAAAAAGGAGAATACGTATGAATATTCAGCTCTCAGAGCATTTTACCTATAAAAAATTACTTCGTTTTATCCTGCCCTCCATTATTATGATGGTATTCACTTCCATCTACAGTGTGGTGGACGGCATCTTTGTATCGAACTTTGTGGGAAAATCAGCATTTGCTTCCGTGAATCTCATTATGCCTTACCTGATGGGAATCAGTGCACTTGGATTTATGATCGGTACCGGAGGAAGTGCTTTTGTATCAAAAACCCTTGGTGAAGGAAAGAAAGAACTGGCAAATCAGTATTTTTCGATGCTGGTTACGATTGCTGCTATCGGAGGGTTTGTGTTATCTGTTCTCAGTTTTATATTTATGAGGCGGATTGTCATGGCATTTGGTGCCGCCGGTGATCTGATTGATTATTGTACCCTTTACGGACGGATCTCCTGCATATCCCTGACCGCCTTCATGCTGCAGAATGTCTTCCAGAGTTTCTTTGTGGCTGCCGGAAAACCCCAGCTTGGACTGAAAGTCATTGTGGCTGCCGGTTGTACAAACATTGTTCTCGATGCCCTGTTCATCGGTGTATTACACTTTGGAATTGCAGGCGCCGCGTTCGCAACCATGACCAGTGAATTTATCGGCGGTCTGCTCCCGGTGGTATATTTCTTCCGTAAGAACGACAGCCTCCTTCACTTTGTAAAACCGGTATTCGACAGACGTGTATTTCTTAAGACCTGCACCAATGGTTCCTCGGAACTCATGACTAACCTGTCCATGTCCTTAGTCAATGCATTATACAATCTCCAGCTCATGAAGATTGCCGGAGAAAATGGTGTTGCTGCTTATGGTGCAGTTATGTACGTCAATTTTATCTTTGTTGCCACCTTTTTAGGCTATGCAATTGGCTGTGCCCCGGTTATCAGCTACCATTATGGTGCTGGAAATCACGCAGAGCTTAAAAATCTGTATAAAAAAAGTATGTCTATCATACTGGTCTGGGGCGTGATCCTGTTCGGTGCCGCACAGTTACTGGCACCTGTTCTGTCTAAGATATTTGTCGGTTACAATACCGGCCTGTACGCTATGACACTGCACGGCTTCCGTGTATATGCCATTGCATTCCTGATCATCGGTATCAATATCTTCGGATCCTCGTTCTTTACTGCACTGAATAACGGCCTGATATCGGCTGTCATCTCATTTCTGAGAACGTTAGTGTTCCAGGTCATCATGGTCCTGACACTTCCACTCTGGTTCGGGATCAACGGTATCTGGAGTGCGATCAGCATTGCGGAGGCGCTGACACTTATCATGACCACTACATTTTTCGTCCGTCAGAAAGACAAGTATCATTACCTGTAAGACAATCTCTTTCAAATGTATAACAATATAAAAAACGTATCTCTGCAATGTTTCTCCACTGTCTGAAAAGGAAGCATCTCAGAGATACGTTTTTTATTTATTAGAACATCTTTTAAAAATTAATATCTTCGATCTTAATTCTCTTCCGCATAGAACACATTCTTATCCAGTGCCTTGTTCTGGTGTGCAACGATTGTTGTACATACAGCATCACCTGTGATATTAACGGCAGTTCTTGTCATATCCAGAATACGGTCGATACCCATGATCAGACCAATTGCCTCAACCGGAAGTCCGACAGAATTGAATACCATTGTCAGTGTTACCAGACCTACACTTGGCACACCGGCCGTACCGATGGATGCAAGTGTTGCAGTTCCGATTACAGTAATATAATCTGTCATACTTAAGTGGATTCCGAATGCCTGTGCGGCAAATACAACGGCTACCCCCTGCATGATCGAAGTACCATCCATATTGATGGTCGCTCCAAGAGGAATGGTGAAAGATGATATCTTCTTAGATACACCCACCTTCTTTGTCAGGGTATCGATTGACAGCGGAATCGTTGCATTTGATGTTGCTGTTGAGAATGCGAAGGCCATAACCGGGAAGAACTTCTTGATAAATTTCAGAGGATTCAGTCCGGTAAATATCTTCAGTAAGATCTGGTATACACCGAAACACTGGATTGCCAGTGCGATCAATACACCGATCATATATTTTGCCAGCGGTACAAATGCACTGAATCCGATGTTTGCAAATGTGCGGCTGATCAGGCAGAAGACACCAATTGGGGCAAGTGCCATGATCATCATCGTCATTTCCATCATGATATCGTTAAACTGGCTGAAGAAGTTCGCAACTGTCTCTGCGCGTTCTCCTAATTTTGCAAGGATCACACCGATGATCAATGCAAATACGATGATCTGCAGCATCTCTCCGCTTGCAAGAGAATTAATCGGGTTATCCGGGATAATATTTAACAGCGTGTCTGTCAATGAAGTAGCCTTCATAGTTTCTACAGATGCTGCATTGGTCTTGATCGTGCTCATGTCCAGTCCCACACCCGGATTGATCAGGTTTCCGACAGACAATGCTACGGTAACCGCAAGTGCTGTTGTTGCCAGATAAAAGATCAGTGTTCTTGCACCGACTGTACCAAGCTTCTTCGTATCCCCGATCGACATACTTCCGCACACAAGCGAACAGAATACCAGTGGTACAACCAACATCTTCATCAGTTTGATAAAGCCTTGTCCGACCACGTACAGTACACCTTCTACGATAATGTCGTCTTTGATATGTCCACTTGGAACCGCATAACATAAAATAATTCCAAATACCGCTCCTGCAAGCAATGCAATAAAAATCTTCGTTGTAAGTCCTATTTTCTTCTTTTCCTTCTTCTGTGTCTCTCCCATATTAGTCCTCCATTCTCTCATCCATATATTCTTTCAGTGAAGCTCTCCAGTCCGGCATCTCGTATACATTGATGATACGAAGGATAAAATTATCCAGGACCGCATATGCTGGTCTTGCAGAAGAAAGATCCGATTCGCTGGTCACTACCGGGCGCAGAGTGATCCTCTTTCCTGCAAGTTTCAAAACTTCCTGCGCAAATTCATAACGATTACATACACCCTGACAGGTTGCATGGTACGTTCCGTATTCATTCGTTTTGATCAGATAAAGAATAATACGTGCCAGGTCTTTTGCACTGGTCGGAGAACCAAACTGATCTGATGCAATCAGAAGTTCATCCTTTGTATCTGCTGCATGAAGTACGCGGTTTACAAAATTATTGCCATTTCCATACACCCAGTTACTGCGCAGGATGAAATGCTTGTGTGTAAATTCCTTTACATAATTCTCCCCTGCTCTCTTGGAACGTCCGTAAACGGTCTTCGGATTTGTGTCGTCGAACTCCGTATATGGGGTATGCCGGATTCCGTCAAATACATCATCCGTGGATATCTGTACCATCTTGGCCCCTGTCTTTCTTGCCACAATACTTAAATTTCTTGCTCCCAGCGCATTCACACGGTATGCAAGCTCCGGTTCTTTTTCACAGAAATCTGTATCTGTGACTGCCGCACAGTTGATGATCACATCCGGACGGTTGATCACTCCGAAATTCAGCACCTCATCGGTGTCCGTAATGTCTAATTCTTCCTTATCTGTGTTAAACACTTCCATTTCTAATGGATCCAACACTTCATTGATGGCCGATCCGATCTGTCCGGATGCACCAACAATCCATAATTTTAACATATCTGCTTCCTCCTCATCTGCCGGGACCGGCTGACGCCAGTCTCTCTGCTTTCCTTTTAATATAGCTAGTATACACAAAAAAACCGTCAGTTTCAATTCTTAACCAACGGTCTCAAATCTACTCCTCTATGGTATTTTTTTCCACACATCGGTAATGTCAGCGTTTTTACTGACCTCCTGCACCACTTTTGTGCTGCTTATATGTAGAATATCTTTCCCTTCATTCTGCATAAATACAAACACCGCAAACAGAATCATACAAATAAATGTACGGATTCCCAGGCTTCCCTGTTCTGCCTCTTCCTCACCATACAGTTCACTATAAGATGCCCTGTATCTGGGATGTATTGCCGGTATCCCGGATTCCTGATAGCTGTAACGTGTCTGTTCTAGAAGTTCTCTTCTTCGCTTTTCCGCTTCATTCACATGCGCTCACCTCTGAAACAATATATGAGATATCTGTTTCGCTCATGTGCAAAACTTACTGCATACAGACTCTTTTTCATGTTTTTTAAGAGTTTCTGCTTAACGATCTGCCAGTTCTTTTACGATATCTTCCCATGTCAGACCTTTTTCTACCATCAGAACCATTGCATGATACAGGAAATCCGCGATCTCATATTTGACTTCTTCCGGATTCGGATTCTTTGCTGCGATCACAACTTCCGTTGCTTCTTCTCCAATTTTTTTCAGGATCTTATCAATTCCCTTATCAAACAGATAATTCGTGTAAGACCCCTCCTTTGGATTCTCTTTACGGTCTGCGATCGTGTCATATACCGATTCAAAGATCCGAAGCGGATTCGTCTCATCATAGTCAATTCCTACAAGCGGCTGGAAGAAGCAGGTCGGATTACCGGTATGGCATGCTGCTCCGATCTGATCTACTTTTGCAAGCAATGTATCCAGATCACAGTCAATCGTCAGGGATTTTACATACTGGAAATGACCGCTCGTCTCCCCCTTTACCCAGAGTTTCTGCCGGCTTCTGCTAAAATACGTCATCTTTCCTGTCTTGATCGTCTCATAGAAAGATTCCTCATTCATATATGCCAGCATCAGGATCTCCTGTGTCTTATAATGCTGGACGATGACAGGAATCAGGCCCTGATCATTGGTCTTAAACTGTGAGAACTCCATCATACTCTCAAAAGATGTCATCTTAATTCCTTCTTCCGTACACTTATCTTTGAATGCCACACAATCAATATCTGTACGGCTTACATATCTTCCCGAAAGCCCCCGGACACCCGGGCATTTCAAAATTTTAAATAACTCTGACTCTTCTTCCGTATCCGTAATGATCACACACGGTACATCTGTTACATTCATAATGGAATTCAGATCCAGTCTGTGCATAAAGACAATTTCACTGCTGTAATCCTGGATCAGATGCTGATGTTTGAACAATGCATCAAAATCATTTAATGATACCGCAAGCTTCTCTTTTCCGAATCTCTTTGCCGCATCCTCAATCAGTTTGACACTATCCGGCTTAGAGAAATTCAGCATTGCCCGTTTTGCACCTGTATACAGAATCTTCTTAATATCTTCCTGGCGTCTGATATTGCCGCCTGCGATCATCGGGATCCTGATCACACGATTGATCCGTTTCATCAATGTGATCGTTTCATCATGTTCTTCATCCGAATCTGAGAGATCCAGCACGATCAGTTCATCTGCACCGTGATCACTGTAATATTTTGCAAGTTCAATTACGTCTTTGGATACAACAGTCGGATCATCAATCCATCTGACCGCTTTCCCATCTTTTATGAAAATGCAAGGTATTAATCTTTTATAACTCATGTCTGTCCGTCTCCTTTTAGAGGCTTCCCTTTGTGGTCCATGCCTCTTTTATCCTTGGCTCTTCCATTGTCGCCATATCAAGTGCTTTTCCGAACGCTTTAAACAGCGCCTCCGCCTTGTGATGATCGTTGATACCATCCAGAATCTTCAGGTGGATATTCATCATTGCGCTGTAAGAAACTGCGTAAAAGAATTCCCTTACCATCTCAGTATCCATCTCACCCATCTTATCTGACACAAACTCTGCATTATAATTCAGATATGGTCTTCCGGAGAGATCCACCGCACAAAGTGCGAGTGTCTCATCCATTGGAAGCATAAAGTGGCCATAACGTTTGATTCCGGCTTTATCTCCTATTGCTTCCAGAATAGCCTGTCCAAGTACGATTCCCGTATCTTCGATGGTATGATGACTGTCCACTTCCAGATCCCCTTTCGCATGTACCGTCAGATCGAACAATCCGTGTCTTGCAAATCCATTCAGCATATGATCAAAAAAACCGATTCCTGTATCAATCTCCGTCTTTCCGGTTCCATCCAGGTTCAGAGTTACCGTAATATCCGTCTCCTTTGTCGTTCTTGTCCTGGTGACTGTTCTGTTCATAGCTCCTCGCCTCCTTATTTTTCTGCTGTCTTCTACTCTTCGCCCTCAAAACGGACTTTGATAGAATTGGCATGTGCCGTCAGCTGCTCTGCCTCGGCAAATGCTTCAATATCTTTATGTATATCGCGTAATGCTTCTTCCGAATATCCGATGATACTTGATTTTTTAATGAAATCATCCACAGAAAGCGGTGAGAAAAATTTTGCTGTACCATTGGTTGGAAGAACATGGTTCGGTCCTGCAAAATAATCTCCCAGTGGTTCACTTGCGTATTCCCCGATAAAGATGGCACCGGCATTCCTTACTTTTGTCATCACATCATATGGATTCTTTGTCTGGATCTCCAGATGTTCGGATGCAATCTCATTTGCAATATCAATCACATCATCCATCGTATCTGCGACCAGGATATAACCGTAGTTGTCCAGTGATTTCCGGATGATCTCACTTCTGGAAAGTTCTTTTAAGAAGCCATCCACTTCATCCGATACTTTCCGGGCAAGTTCTTCAGATGTTGTGACCAGAATTGCAGATGCAAGTTCATCATGCTCTGCCTGTGAAAGAAGATCTGCTGCCACAAATCTTGGATTTGCCGTCTCATCTGCAATAACAAGAATCTCGCTTGGTCCGGCAATTGCATCAATGCTTACATAGCCATAAACTGCTTTTTTCGCCAGAGCAACATATATATTTCCAGGTCCTACGATCTTGTCGACTTTTGGAATGCTCTCTGTTCCGTATGCCAGAGCAGCAATAGCCTGCGCCCCACCGACTTTATAGATGACATCCGCACCGGCTTCATGTGCTGCAACCAGTGTGTTTGGTGTCACTTTTCCATCTTTTCCGGGCGGTGTGACCATCACGATCTCATCAACTCCGGCTACCTTTGCAGGTACAATGTTCATCAATACAGAAGATGGATATACAGCTTTCCCGCCCGGCACATATACACCGACTCTGTGAAGTGGTGTGACTTTCTGTCCCAGGATTGTTCCGTCCGGTTTGCTGTCGAACCAGCTGTACTGTCTCTGTTTTTCATGATACGTACGGATGTTCAAAAGAGCTTTGCGGATGATCTCCACCAGTTTTGGATCTACTTCTTTATATGCCTCTTCGATCTCCTCTTCTGTAACCTTAATATTGTCTGCAGTGATATCTGCATGATCAAATTTCTTCGTATATGCAAATACTGCCTGATCCTTTTCTTCTTTTACATGAGCGAGGATTTCCTGAACTCCCTGTTCATACTGACCGTAATTATTCGGGCTTCTCTTCAGAAGATCCTCCAGTAAGTTCTCTTTTGCATCTTTTGTCAAACGCTGTATTCTCATAGCCTTAACCGCCATCCTCTCATTTTATTTTCTTTCTGTCTGTACAGTATTATACCTGCTCCCGCAGTCTTGTCAGCAGGTCTTTGATCCTTGCGCTTTCCATACGCATACTGACCGGGTTCACGATCATCCTAGCAGACAACGGACATACTTCCTCCAACACTTCCAGACCATTTTCACGGAGGGTTGACCCCGTCTCTACAATATCCACGATCACTTCGGACAGTCCGACGATCGGTGCAAGTTCAATGGAACCATTTAACTTAATGATCTCTACAGTCTGATGCTTCGTGTTATAGAAATAATCTTTTGCAATATTCGGATATTTTGTTGCTACCCGGATCAGTTCATGATGCTGCAGAAGTGGTGCGGCATCTTTGTATCCGCATACACACATCTTACATTTTCCATATCCAAGATCCAGTACTTCATGTACCTTACGTCCTTCTTCCAGGATTGTATCTTTTCCAACGACTCCGATATCCGCTGCGCCATATTCTACATATGTCGGAACATCCGGTCCTTTTGCAAGAAAGAAACGGAGTTTCAATTCTTCATTGGTGAAAATCAGCTTCCTGGAGTCTTTATCTTTCATCTCTTCACAGGTAATCCCGATTTTCTCAAATAATTCTAATGTCTGTTTTGCCAGACGTCCTTTTCCCAGGGCAAATGTCAGGTATCTCATAATGTCTAACTCCTATCTGTACTATTCACGATCTTCTGCTCTCCGGTAACGAGATTGACCATCGTTACTTCTCCGGTCTCCTCGATATATACCAGACTTCCGGCATAATAATCATTTCCGTAACGGATATAATCTTCCAATCCACTATTTTCATCCTTCTTCAGAAGTTCTGCATTCTTGGCTTTTCTACGGAAATCCTTCGCAAGGCGGATTGCTTCAAGCTGTCTTCCTTCCGCATATATGATGATCGTATTCTTTCTTGGATATACGATGCGGATTTTCTGACGGGTCAGTGCACTCACCAGTTCATCAATTACAATCGCAAAACCGATAGATGGTGATTTCTTACCGAACTTTTCGATCAGATGGTCATAACGTCCACCCTTTACAACTGCATCCCCGGTTCCGTAAGTATAACCACGGAACACGATTCCTGTATAGTATCCATAGGTTCCTGTCATGCTCAGGTCAAAAGTGACAAATTTTTCCACTCCGTAATAGCGCAGGATGTGGTATATCTTCTCCAGGCGTCTGATTGCCATCACACCTTTGGAGTTCGGCGCAAGGTTTTCCGCTTTTTCCAGGATATCAATTCCTCCGATCAGTTCATTCAATGCTGAAAATGCTTCTTTGGAGCTTCTCTTTGCCTGAATACTGTCCAGAAATTCTTCTACACCGAAGTAATTGCGGTTACCGATCAGTTCTCTTACCCTTTCTTCCGCCTCTTCATCCAGACTTGCATCTTCGATCAGGCTCTGGAAGAAATCAACATTGCCGACGCAGAGCTGGAATTCTTTCAGGCCGATTGTCAGCATTGATTCGATCACCAGAGCAAGCATCTCTGCATCTGCTTCTACTGAATCATCTCCGACAAATTCCGCACCCATCTGCGTTGTCTCTCTTAAACGTCCCTGATAGCTGGAATGGTTCACGAATGTATTCCCTGTATAGCACAGACGGATCGGAAGATTCTCATCTTTAAACAACGTTGCCGATGCTCTTGCGATCGACGGTGTGATATCCGGTCTTAATACCAGTGTGTTTCCGTCTTTATCAAAGAATTTATAAAGATCATTGGCCGGTGTCGTTCCGATCTCTTCACGGAACACATCAAAATATTCGATCGTCGGAGTCTGGATATCATGATATCCATATAAATGAAATACTTTTTTCAATCTGCTTTCCAACGCAAGTTTCTTACCACATTCTACGTTATATATATCCCGTACTCCCTCCGGAGTGTGTAATTTCTTCTTCATATGTCCTCCAAGTAGTAATGTTCTTTTTGGTACTTTAGTGTGCTACCATGTTAAAAAATCACTTTGCATTATACGCAGTTTCATCCGTTTTGTCAAGTTCATCCCGAAGTTCCAGATCAAGATTCAGTGCATCCAGATACGGAACATAGCATCCACGGAAAAATTTCATAAAAAAGCGCTCATCCAGCTCATCAAAACGGAAGCTCTTTCGACCCCCGTTCTGCGCCCGCATCCAAAACTTATACAGTTCTTCAAAACGCATATAATATAAGATATTTCTGGAAGAATAGTAGATCAGGATAAATGCGATTCCCTGCTGTTTTTCAAAGTTCTTCATAAACTCTACCTGATGTTCATGAATATTCTGAAGCGGAAATGTCTCCGCCACACATTCTTTTGCATCAAAACACACCGGAATTCCCTGTACCGCTCCAATATAGTCGATCGTACTGCGCTGCTCAAAATAAGCGAGCGTGATCTGTCTGTGTTCTTTATCCATCCGCACCGGTGTGATCGGGGTCGGAATCTTCTGCATCAGTGCCAGATTCTTTTCCAGATACCACTCATTGGTACGGTTGACCATATCTTCTAATGTAGAACCTCTAAGGCCTCTCGAGTTCCATGTTCCCATGCTGTCTCCTTTATCAGTTTCCAGAAAACCTCCGGTACCTTTGCATAAAATGTCTTTCCGGAAAGATTCTCCAGTTCTTTCTTCATCCCTGGCATTGTAAGCTGATAAGCATGCAGTACCTGGTCTTCGATCTTCCATTCTTTTTTATAGCGGTCATTCCATTTCTTAGAGCCGTATTTGTAATCTCCGAGAAGCGGATGTCCGGTACTCGCCAGATGTGCACGGATCTGATGGGTACGTCCGGTGATCAGATGTACCTTCAGAAGCGTCATCTCTTCATTCCACGCGATCGGGACATATTCTGTTTCTATAGGAAGGCCTTTTGCATCTTTGGAAAAGCCTCCCTTTGAAAGGCTGACACGGTTCGTCTTCTCGTCTTTCACAAGATACCCCCTGATGTGTGCCGGCTCCGTGATCCTGCCCTTTACAATACACAGATAATATTTTTTCAGTGTACGTTTCTTGAATAATTCTCCCATCTGCTGTAAGCCTGCCAGACTCTTCCCGGCAACGATCAGACCGCTGGTATTCCGGTCCAAACGGTTGCAGATCGACGGGCGGAAGGTCTTAAGATTCTCTCTAGTGAGCTGCCCGGATTCCAGAAGATATGCTGTCACATTTTCCACTACCGATACATCTGTTTCCTTCGCCTTCTGCGACAGCATTCCGGACGGTTTATTGATAAATATCACATTCTGATCTTCATAGATCACGTCCAGCTTCACCGTATTCTTTATGCTTTCTTCCACCGTCTTTCCAGCTGCCTGAAATTTGGCAATGGTATCATCTGCCAGAAACAGTTTCACGCTGTCTCCTTTTTTCAGATGTTCGTTCCCGGTTGCTTTCTTTCCATTCAGCACAATATTCTTTTTACGCAGCATTTTATAAATAAAGCTTCCCGGTGCTTCGCTCAGATATTTGCGCAGCAGTTTATCCAGGCGTTGTCCCGCCTCATTGTCATGAATGATCAGTTCTTTCATATTCTCTTCTAACTCCCGCTGTTTTCTACATAGAAATGTTTAAGATGACCTTCCGGATCTTTTTTTCTCTCCGTAAAGATTCTTTCTGTTCTACTTCTGCCATATTATTCATGCCCTCCGCACGCGCTAAAAATGCAGTATAATCATGGAAAATCTTCACCGTCATCTTATCATAATGATTGTCTTTCAAAATGTCTTTGATATGACGGGCAAGTGCTGTCTCATCGGTCTTCGGATTGCTGGCATATCCGCAGACAATGTGTCCGGATACTACCACTGCATCCAGAGGCATGATCTTCTGTGAGCTGGTAATGATCATATCATATGCCTTCAGTATCAAAGGTGCTTTTTCCTCCAGTTCCTGATATTTTGCTTCTTCAATACTCTTGTACGGTGCCATTGTGATAAATTCAACCAGCATCTTTGCTGCCGGAAGGCATCCGACTACCGCTACAACGGTAAGCAAATTCAGTCTGGATCCGGTCTGAATATATCCGGTTACAAAGATTGCGATCACAATTGCAAATTCTACGACCGCTCCAAGAAGATATTTCTGTTTTCTTGCCTTTACATATCCCGGCTGTCCTTTTTCTGTTCTCATATTGTCTGTCCTTTTTGTTTTCTATTTATAATTTTTCTGTAATCGTCTTTTTCTATCATGAAAAAACATTTTCCCAAGCTCATAGACATTCCGTATATGCCTTTATCTATCCGCATGGTTGATCTTCATCATCCCCCATACAAGCAGGCGATCCGGAAGGATCTTGGAAAGGATTCTGGAACCTTTCATTGCTGCTCCATATACCGAAACGCGTCTTCCACGCACACTGTCTGTAAGTGCCTGTGTCACCACCGCTTCCGGTTCGGCACAGAGTGCTTCTTTTTCACTTGCCGCAAGCGCACCGGCCCGGTCAAAGAATTCTGTACGTACCGGTCCCGGACACACTGCCGTTACCAGGATTCCCCGTTTCTTCAATTCTGCTGCCAGTCCCTGTGAAAAACGCAGTACATATGCTTTGGAAGCCGCATATACACAGAATCCCGGCTGTGCACAGAACGAAGCTGCCGAAGCCAGATTGACAATCCGGCTGCCTTTCGACAGATATGGCAGGCAGATTCCTGTCATTCTGGTGAGTGCTGTACAATTCAGATCAACCATGCCGCACTGTTCTTTCAGATCAATGTCACTGACGTTACCGATCTTTCCATATCCTGCCGCATTTACAAGCATCCTTACATCTGCCTGCCGGCGATCCAGTTCTCTTTGCAGTTTTTCGAAAATATAGTCTCTCTGCATATCCCCGTCGAAGATCCTGACCGGGATCTTTACCTGTTCCTGCAGACTTTTCAGACGGTCTGTCCGTCTTGCCACTACCCATAATTCATCCAGGTTCTTATACAGCTGCGGGATCTGAAGCGCAAATTCCCTGCCCATTCCCGACGATGCTCCTGTAACGATCGCTATTTTCAACTTTAACACCTCTCTACATCCATCCGGCTGCCGGTTTTTCATCATTTTCCCTTTATGCTATTTCTCTTGCTGTTATTTCTTCTTATGCACATTCCGGATCGATTTCTTTTTCTGTCTGCTTCTATCCGTTCCTGTATTCTGTCTGCTGTTCTGTCTGTCACTTTGCACAGTATTTCTTCTGGAATGCTCGTTTTTGTTTTTCCTACGGTCATTCTGTCCCGGTTTTCCGGAAGACTTCTGATTCTGCGTTTTCTGTCCCGGTACTTTCTGCTGTGATCTGCCTTCGAATTTTCTCGGGCGTATCAGACAGTGTTTATCAAATCCTACCAGATCCATGCGGTGTGCCTTCTTCAGAGCCTCCATGACCAGATCATAATTCTTCGGATCCCGGTACTGGATCAGAGCTCTCTGCATTGCCTTTTCATGCGGATTCTTCGGCACATAGACTGGCTGCATCGTTCTTGGATCCACGCCTGTATAATACATACACGTCGAGATCGTTGACGGTGTCGGATAGAAATCCTGTACCTGTTCCGGCATATATCCAAGATCCCGGATATGCTCTGCAAGTTCTACCGCATCTTTCATTCTGGATCCCGGATGCGAAGACATCAGATACGGCACAAGATACTGATCTTTGTGGATTTTCTGATTCATCTTATTGTACTTTTTCACAAATTCCTGATATACACTGTTCTCTGGTTTTCCCATCAGTGTAAGAACATCATCCGATACATGCTCCGGTGCAACCTTTAACTGTCCGCTTACATGATAACGGCAGAGTTCCTCCAGAAATGTATCACTTTTATCCGCAACAACATAATCGAACCGGATTCCCGAACGGATGAATACCTTCTTCACTTTTGGAATGTCACGCAGTTCTTTCAGAAGTTTGATATAGTCTCTGTGATCTACTTTCAGATTCGGACACGGCTTCGGAAACAGGCACTGGCGGTTCTTACACACGCCACGTGTAAGCTGTTTTTCGCAGGATGGCTGGCGGAAGTTCGCCGTCGGACCTCCCACGTCGTGGATATAGCCTTTGAAGTCCTTTTCCTGCGTAATCATCTTCGCCTCATCTAACAGCGACTCGTGGCTTCTCACCTGCATGATCCTTCCCTGATGGAAGGTAAGTGCACAGAAGCTGCAGCCGCCAAAGCAGCCACGGTTGCTGATCAGACTGAACTTGACCTCTGAGATTGCAGGTACGCCGCCGTCCTTCTCATAAGAAGGATGGTAGGTACGCATATACGGCAGTCCGTAGACATCGTCCATTTCTCCTTCCGAAAGCGGAAGTGCCGGTGGATTCTGTACTACATACAGATGAGCATTATATGGCTCTACCAGCCTTTTCCCGGCAAATGGATCGGTATTGCAGTACTGTGTATAAAAGCTTCTTGCATACTCCAGCTTATCCTGCTTCATATCTTCGTATCCCGGAAGAATCTCCGCATCATAGACACTGTCCAGACTCTTCGTCTTATAAACCGTTCCAGCGATAAATGTGATATCACTGACCGCAATACCGCTTTCCAGAGCTTCTGCGATCTCAATGATCGAATGTTCTCCCATTCCATAAGATATCAGATCTGCACCGGAATCCAGTAGGATCGAACGTTTTAATTTGTCTGACCAGTAATCATAATGTGCCAGTCGTCTGAGACTTGCCTCGATCCCTCCGAGGATGATCGGTGTCTTCTTATATACCTGACGGATCAGGTTACTGTATACAACCGCTGCGTAATCCGGACGCTTTCCCATCACGCCTCCCGGCGTATAAGCATCCGTTCTGCGATGCTTTTTCGACACGGAATAATGATTCACCATCGAATCCATATTTCCCGCAGAAACAAGGAATCCCAGTCTCGGTTCTCCAAGGATCGTAATGCTGTTCTTATCTTTCCAGTCCGGCTGCGCAATGATACCGACTTTAAATCCATGCGCTTCCAGAAGTCTCGTAATGATCGCATGTCCGAAAGACGGATGGTCTACATAAGCATCTCCGGAAATATAGACAAAATCCAGCTGTTCCCATCCCCGTTCTTCCATATCCTTTTTGCAAATCGGTAAAAATTTATTTTCTGACATTCTCTATCTCCTCTTCTGTCAGCAGCCGGTATTCTCCGGGCTTCAGATTTTCATCCAGGCACAGGGTTCCCATGCGTTCTCGCTTCAGATAAGTAACTTCTTTACCCACTGCAAGGAACATCCTCTTCACCTGATGGAACTTTCCTTCATGGATCGTAAGGCGGATCTCAGATTCTTCCGCGCTCTTCATAATGTCAAGTTTTGCAGGTCTTGTCATCTCTTCTTCCTCTGCGCCGATATCGATTCCTTCTGCGAACCGCTTTACATCCTCTTCTGTAACCATTCCATCTATTTTTGCATAATAGACTTTATCCACATGCTTTTTCGGTGCCAGCAGACGGTGTGCCAAATCTCCGTCATTGGTGATCAGAAGTAATCCTTCCGTATCTTTGTCCAATCGTCCAACCGGGAAGAGGTCCTTTCGCTTCTTCTCTTTGATCAGATCGATCACCGTAGTATCTCTCCGGTCTTCAGTTGCCGATACCACGCCGGCCGGTTTATTCAGCATATAATATTCATACGACACATAGGAAATGTTACGGCCGCCTATTGTAACTTCATCGCATGTCTCATCAATCTTCGTATCTGCTGCTTTTACCACCGTCCCGTTAACGGTAACTTTCCCCTGACGGATCTGCTTCTTTACCTCCTGGCGGGTACCCACACCCATCTCTGCCAGATATTTATCCAGACGCATCATCTTAACACAGCCTCCATCCCGGCAGATATTTGTTCTTCAACGTACCATTCGATACTTTTCCCCATCCAAGCGGGAATCCGTCTACACAGACCAGATACCAGCCTTTTGCCTTTCTCTCTGTCAGATCATCTACATCCAGCGTCTCCCCTTTCAGATAACGTCTGACTCTTTCATCTTCGCATGGAAGATCGATGATCTGTGCATATTCATCCTTTTTCAGGCACATGGCAAATGCCTGGCTCGGTTCAAAACGGTTCTTCTTCAGTTCTCCAAGCAGCAGTCCGGTTCTTAAGAAACGGATTCCTCTCACATCCGGAAGCCCTTCCGGCATATAGTAAATGCGCTCTCCATGGATATCCAGTCTGGAACCATCCAGTTTCCATGTTACCTGTTTCATGAATTCTTCCAGATCTGCCGGAATTTTTCCTGATTTCTTCTTTGGTTTCAGCTCTTTTGCCGGCAATGGTTCTCCCTTTTGCAGAAGGGCAACGTAATGTCCCTCCCCTTTCATCTTGTGCGGGAAGATGCGGACTGTTTTTTTCAGTTCTTCATCCTTTTCTTCTGTCACTTCCGGTATTCCCGGGCAGAATCCCTCATAGTTTTCCATCGGAAGTACATGGAATTCCGGATATTCTTTTTTCAGGTGTTCAATGATTCTCTCATTTTCACTTGGATCAAATGTACACGTCGAATACAGCATGAGACCGCCCGGCTTTAACATTCTTGCAGCCTGCAGAATGATATTCCGCTGCAGATTACTGAAGAATTCCGGTCCGTGTTCTTCCCATGCTTTTACCATCTTTTTATCTTTTCGGAACATTCCTTCTCCGGAACATGGTGCATCGATCAGGATCTTGTCAAAATATTCCGTAAAATAATTCTCCAGACGTCCTGGTTCCTCACTTAACACCAGAACATTTCCGATTCCGAATACCTCAATATTCTTAAGCAGTCCCTTGGCTCTCGAACTGCTGATATCGTTGGCGATCAGCACGCCTTCTCCCTGTAATTTTGCTCCTAATTCTGTCGCCTTTCCTCCCGGAGCCGCACATACATCCAGAACCTTATCTCCCGGCTCTACCGGAAGACGGTTCGCCGGTGTCATGGCACTCGGCTCCTGAAGATAATAAAGGCCGGCAAAATAATACGGATGCTTTGCAGGAGACACTTTGTCCCCGTCATAATAGAATCCATTTTCGATCCACGGGATCTTTCTGATCTCAAACGGACATATCTTTTCAAATTCTTCCACAGATATCTTACCTGTATTTACACGCATGCCATAGTATCTTGGTTCTTTATAGCAGGCAATATAGTCGTCGAACTCTTCTTGCAGAAGTGCCCGCATCTTCTCCTCAAATGCTGCTGGCAGTTCCATATATTTATCCTCCGTCATCTTTTTCTTGTTCTGACTGTCTTACTGTCGTCATTATGAATGTTGTTATTATTTCCTGTTATTTGCAGTTCTTAAGTACCAGTTTCAGGAATTCCCAGCTTCTCTGCGTAGATGCAATATCCAGACGTTCATTATATGAATGAATATCCAGAACATCCGGTCCGCAAGATACACAATCCAGATCTGGCCGTTTTCCAAGGAAGATTCCGCACTCCAGTCCGCCATGGATAATGCATATCTCCGGTTCTTTTCCGTAGATTTCTTTATATGCTTCTATCATGACCGGACGGAGCTCTGACTTTGGTTTGTATTGCCATGCCTGATATGCACTGGAAATTGTTCCTGTTCCTCCGAACGCTTTTGTCACAGCATCGACTTCTTCCAATACCTGCTGCTTTCTGCTGTCCACGGCGCTTCTGATCAGGAAAGCAGCTTCCACACCGTTTTCTTTCATAGATACAACACCAAGATTTAAGGAAGTTTCTGTCGCGCCGGCAACCTTACGGCTGTATTCTTTTAATCCATTTGGGCTCGCCTTCAGATACCCTACTACTTTTTGCGTAGTATCTTTTGAGAACACTACTGTATCTGTATTTTTTTCTGTTTCTGTTTTTACTGTCAGACCAGGTTCTTCTCCCATGAATTCCGCATTCCATACATCCTCCATATTCCGGATCATGGCCAGTATCTGTTCGGTATCTTCCGGTGCTGCTACGAGAGATGCATGTGCTTCCATTGCGATCACGTTGTCTTTAGAGCCGCCGTAAATCTCACTTAAACAGTAACTCTTTTCTTCTGCAATGTGATACAACAGACGTGCCATCATCTTATTTGCATTGCCACGCTGTCTGTGGATTTCTTCTCCGGAATGTCCTCCAAGAAGTCCCTGGATGGTAATCTTGATCTCATCACCGGATGCCGTCTCTTTTTCTACAGGGATCAGTCCCTGATAGCGGACTCCGCCCGCACATCCAACCGTCAGGGTCTTCTCTTCTTCCGAATCCAGATTGATGAGTTTTTTCCCTTTTAGTACAGTCAGGTCGATAGCTTCCGCGCCTTCCATTCCAAGTTCTTCGTCCACGGTAAATACTGCCTCAATTGGCGGATGTGGAATCTCTCTGCTATCCAGCAGTGCAAGTGCCATTGCGACAGCAACTCCGTCATCTCCCCCAAGAGTGGTATCTTTTGCCTTTAAAAATCCATCTTCCACATACAATTCCAATCCGTCATTTTCAAAATCATGTGTGGATTCCGATGTCTTTTCACATACCATATCCATATGCCCCTGCAAGATTACAGGTTCGCTTTCCTCATATCCGGGTGTTCCTGGCTGAAATATGATTACATTATTCACTTCGTCCTGAATCACTTTCAAGTCTCTTTCTTTTGCAAATGCGACCAGATAATCACTGATGCGCTTTGTATCGCGGCTTCCTCTCGGGATTGCACTTATTTCTTCAAAAAAGCGAAAGACTTCTTTCGGTTCTAATTCATTTAATACTGCCATTTTCCTACATTCCTCCTATGTTACACTGATATCTATTATCTAACAGTCTTCATAAAAAATCAACCTTATCCATACAATGAATTAACAAGGTTCTCCGGGTGATCACATGTCCAGACATCCTGCCCTTACCATTCCGATATTGATTCTGTTTTTTAGCATGCTGTCATTTCCGCAGACAGTCTTTACCGGTGCCAGTTACGGACTTGTTCTGTGGTTCCGGCATGTCCTTCCCACATTGCTTCCTTATATGATACTGATCAATGTTCTGATCTGCACACCTGCACTTCACTGGATCTGCCGTATCACATCCACTTTTTTATGTCCGCTTCTCGGCACCTCTTATTATGGCACATTCGCAGTACTCACCGGATTCTTATGTGGATATCCGATGGGTGCGAAGACCACCTCTGATCTTCTGAATGTCAATAAAATCTCGCGTTCGGAAGCCTCTTACCTTTTATCTTTCTGCAACAATACAAGCCCTGCTTTTATCTTAAGCTATGTAGTGGCCCAAAATATGAAGGAACGTAATCTTTGCATTCCTTTTTTCCTGATTCTTACATTTACACCGCTTATGTTGAGTTTTATCTTCCGCCTCTTCTACCGCCTGCCAGAATCCTCTTGTTCCTTTCCACAGGTAACACCCGGTCCTTTCTCCAATCCATCTGAAAGTATCTCTGACAGCTTTCTTGACCGTTGTATCTTGAATGCATTCGAATCCGTCACAAAAGTCGGAGGATATATGATGATGTTCTCTGTCCTGATACAACTGCTTGCTTCGGTTCTTCCAAACACTATCTTTTCGCTTCTTCTGTATTCCAGTCTGGAGATCAGCACCGGAATCAGACTGCTCTTTTCATCTGCATTATATACAACTGAGAAGATTATCCTCTGCGCTTTCCTGACCTCTTTCGGCGGATGGTGTTGCATCGCCCAAACATATTCCATGATCTCCAGCAGCCAATTACCGATTCTTCCCTATATAACAGCAAAACTGGTCACCGCATTGGTAACCAGTCTTCTTATCTCCGCTTACATATATGCTATTTGATTGTATCTTAATCCAATGTATCGTCTTCCTGAATATCATAATCAGAAATCGGCATATCATCCGGATATGAATTTCCATCATCCAGATAATCATCCTGTCCGTAAGTATCCTGCTCATAAGTATCCTGCGGATATTCTTCTGCCGGATATTGATCCTGCGGATACTCCTGCTGTACATTCTGTTCTGTCTCCGGCGGAACATCAAGCTCTGCTCTGTTGTTACGTACCATGTCGTAACATTCCTGAAGAGAGTTTACAAGACTGTCATACTTCGATGTATATGTATCCAGTGTGCGTCCAATCGCACTCTCCGCCTGAGAAAGGAGATCATCTGTATAGTGAATGGCTCCGACACGGATCTGGTTTGCATCGTTCGTTGCATTGTCCAGTATCTGCTGTGCCTGTGCAGTTGCTGCGGTTACGATCTCGTTTGCCTGTGCATATGCCTGCTGCATAATCTCATGCTCACTTACCAGCTCATTTGTCTGAATCTGTGCTTCCTGGATCATGCCGTCTGCTTTTGCCTGTGCATCAGCCAGAATCGCATCCTTGTTCGCAATGATCTTCTGGTAACGCTTGATCTCATCCGGTGTTTTCATACGAAGCTCTCTTAACAGTTCGTCCATCTGATCTTTATTTACAATTATTTTTGTTGTCGACAACGGCTGGAATTTACAGCTGTCGATATACTCTTCAATTTCCTCTATGATCTGCTCAATACGGCTGCTCATAATATTTACACTCTCCTTCTATGTTTCATTTTCTCCCAGACTTTCTGCTCTATGTATTCCGGCACAAATTGGGATATATCTCCTCCGAAGGCCGCTACTTCTTTCACTGTAGTAGAGCTTAAATATGAATACTGCAGATTCGTTGTCAGAAAAACTGTCTCAACATCCGACGCAAGCTTATGATTTGTCTGCGCCATCTGTAACTCATATTCAAAATCGGTGATTGCCCGCAGTCCCCTTATTACAATCTTCGCATCCAGCTTATGGGCAAAATCCACCAGCAGTCCTTCAAATGGAATAATCTTAACATTTGCTATGTCTTTCGTTACTTCCTCTAACATTTTAACACGTTCTTCTACGGAAAACAACGGGGTTTTTGCTTTATTATTCAACACTCCGACTGTCAGTTCATCCACCATTCCGGCAGATCTTCTGATGATATCCAGATGTCCGTATGTAACCGGGTCAAAGCTTCCCGGATAGATTCCAGTTAACATATTTCTTTCCTTCCCGCAGGTTCCAAAAATACATGCTTGTTTGTTTTATATTCTTTTTCTTTGATGATATGATATCCGAGATCTTCCGCGTAATCAAATTCTGTCTCTTTGGAAGCTTCTACAATGATGATTCCTTCCTCTGACAAAAGCGATGATTCCGCAAGATAAGTCAGCACGCTTTTTTCTAATTCATGATTATACGGTGGATCCATAAATATATAATCGAACTGCTTTTCTCCCTCTAATTTATAGAGAGCTGTCATCACATCCATCTGCATGGTCATCCCTTTTCTTTCAAAATGCGTCTTCTGAAGGTTCTCTTTGACACATGCCATAGCTTTTGGATTTTTCTCTACAAATACAGATTCCATTGCTCCCCTGCTCAGAGCTTCAATCCCGATTCCGCCGCTTCCGGCAAACAGATCCAGAAAGATGCTGTCATATAAATATGGAGCGATCATGTTAAACAATGTCTCCTTGATCCTGTCTGTCGTCGGTCTGGTATCCATGCCTTCTAACGTCTTTAACTGTGTTCTTCTTGCACTTCCAGCAATGACTCTCATATTCTATCCCCTCTCTTTCCTGTCTGTTCCAAGCTTTCTGTAACGGTTCATACAGGCATAAATCTCCTGTATACGCGGTCTTGCAAGATTGCCCGGTACAATGTTTCCTTCACACATTCCGGCAGGTCCCCTTTTATCCAACAGCTTCTCCGCCTGTTCCACAGCCTGTCCAAGCGTCTTCTTTCCATCAAATACCTCCTCTTCCAGAAAGCGCACAATCTGCCCCAGCGTATTCAACTGTTCACTGTCCACGAGCTGTTCCACATACCGCAGATCGATCGTCTCATGACCGATCATGATTGCATCACGCCCCATTGTTTTCAATTTTACTCTGCCTTTCTGTCGAATACCCGGATTTCTGCGTACTTTCCGGTCATAGGATGGCTCTTTTGGCTTTTCTTCCGGGAACTTCAATGCCGGATAGTCTGCAGCTGCTTTCTTTGCAAGTTCCGTAATTTCTTTCGGAACATACTTATCCATCTGAACGATCTGATCCGCAATCTGGAAATAGGATCCGGAACTTCCCGCTACCAGCACGGTCGATATTCCATATTCCCGATAAAGCTCCCTCACTCGCTCAATAAATGGTGTGATCGGCTCCATATCACGGTGAATCACCTGCTGCATCAGTTCATCCCTGACCATAAAGTTCGTTGCACTTGTATCTTCATCAATCAGGAATACCTGTGTTCCCGCTTCCATGCTTTCTATGACATTTGCCGCCTGTGATGTACTTCCGCTCGCATCTTCTGTATCGAACGCATAAGTATCTTTTCCATTTGGCAGATCATTGATAAACATGGAAATATCTGTATGCCGGATACTTCTTCCGTCTTCCGCACGGATCTTCATTGCCGTATCATCCGTGACCACATATTCTCTTCCGTCTCCCGCAACATGTGGATATACACCACTTTCTAATGCTTTCAAAAGTGTAGATTTGCCATGGTAGCCGCCACCTACGATCAAGGTAACCCCCTTTCGGATCCCCATTCCGGTAAGCATACCTTTATATGGAAGCTTCATAGTAATTCTCATAGAATCTGGTGAAGCAAACGGTACCGCATCCTTCATCGGTCTCTTGGAAACCCCCGATTCTCTCGGAAGTATAGATCCGTCAGCAACAAATGCGACCAGTCCTTCTTTTTTCAACTGTTCACGGATATATTCCTGATCCACGGAAAGTTCTGCTGCCTGCTTTACTGCATTGCGGTCCATATTTTTATAATATAATGCTTTTTCCACACATGCCGGGAGATATTGATAAAGAATTTTAACCAGCTCTCCTGCCTGTATCGTACGTCCTCTTGCCGGAAATCCGACTTCAAAGCGGACAGTCACATCCCCTGTCTTTTCATCTATCTCACACGCCGTACGTTCCAGCACTTCCTGACCACATCTCGTCACCTGAATAATTCCGCTTTTTCCGGAACCATGTGCCTGAAACGAATGCCGTTCCAGCTGCTTTGCAAAATTTCGCAGCAGATAATCTGCCACCGCCGTCTTTTTATGTTTGCTGTCATATAGTTCTTTCGGAATCCGTACTGCTCTTCCGGCCACCTGTATATGTAACCTGGACGGTGCTGCAAACGGATCTCCCTGTACATGATCAATTCCCAGTATATATGTTCCAAACTGGTATACGCCTCTTGTATCCTTATATGCCGGATATCCCCTGTGATCAATGCGTTCCAATATCTGTTTTAAATCTTCTGATGTCTTCATATTTTTGTAACTGCTACTATTCCTTTTTATTTTCTTCTCTTTCTTTTAGAAGTCTGCTTTTGCGTTTTTTCTGCACTCTACAGATCCACAATCCTTGCTCTGTGATGAATCGCCGGAAGATATTTCTGAAGCAGATCTTTTGTCTTGAATTTCAAATGGCTGGTATTGATCCCCGGATTGCATCCGAACCATTCTGCCTCTGCAACTTCCTTATCTATGATCACCTGCACATAATCATCTTCATCCGTCAGAAGTCCCGCAACACTTGCAGATCCCGGTGTTGTACCAAGATGTTCCAGCATCTTCTCCGGTGGTGCGAATGACATATGGGATACGCCCAGCTTCTTACTGAAAGAAGACGTGTCAAACGCTTTATCGGCCGGCATCACCAGCAAGAAGAATGTCGTCTTCTTCTGATTACATAGGAACACATTCTTCCGTATCTCCGTTCCGATCGCCTTGTCTACTTCCGCACATTCTTCCATAGAAGATGCCGGATCATTGTCTACCTGTTCATATGGGATTTTTAATTTTTCCAATGTATCATAGAATTTACGCTCTAACGGCATTCTCTCGTCTGCCGGTGCTTTTGTCCTTATTTCACTGATATACATAACACTAAACCTCCGTTTCTGATACTTATACTTGTTAACATTATATCGAATCTGCACAGCGATTGCAATTTTTACATTACAAATTTATTTCTTATAAATTTCTGTTTTTTTCATTTTATGCTATACTATAATTGATGTTGTCGGGGGATCTCTGCCTCTGACACCTTTATATCTAAAAAGTCACAAGGAGAAAAAGTCATGAAATACGTATTAGCCTCAGCTTCTCCCAGACGGCAGGAGCTGCTTACCCAGGCAGGATTTTCTTTTGATGTTATCCCGTCTGCAGTTAAGGAAAAGATTACAAAAGATATTCCATCCGATGTCGTGATGGAACTGGCATATCAAAAAGCTCTTGATGTATACGAATCACGGATAAAAGATAATCCTGCATATCAGACAGAAGACTGTATCGTGATCGGTGCCGACACCATTGTATCTTATCGCGGTGAGATTCTCGGAAAACCGGCTGATAACGAGGAAGCCTTTGATATGCTTTCCATGCTCGCGGACCGCACACATCAAGTCTATACCGGAGTCACATTCGCAGGACATATCAGCGGGAAGCAGATCCTACATACATTTTACGAAAAAACGGATGTTACATTTTATCCAGTCACAAAAGAGGATCTTCATACTTATGTTGACAGCGGTGATTCTCTTGACAAAGCCGGCGCTTACGGCATCCAGAGCGTATTTGCCATCCACGTAAAAGGGATCGAAGGTGATTATAATAATGTAGTCGGCCTTCCGATCGCACGACTCTACCATGAACTTGATTCTATTTTGCCAAAGGAGAAGATACATTATGCATTCTAGCCGGAATAAACAGAAATACGAAAAATCCGCACTCCGTATCTCCATCACAGGAAGTACGATTTTCGTAATCCTGGAGATCGTTATGGCGGTCATCACAAGGTCGCAGGCCGTCCTTCTGGACAGTGTCTATGACGGCGTCGAGATTCTGATGGTATTCGTGTCACTTTCACTGGTTCCGCTGATGTACAAGCCGTCCAGCGAAAGCCACCCATTTGGTTACCAGCAGATTGAATCCTTATTTGTTGTTGTAAAAGGTGCGATCATGATTGCTGTTACCGTCGGACTGATCATTAACAACATCCAGATCATCTTCCACGGCGGCCAGCATGTCAACTTTTCCATGGTTGCGTATTTTGAAATGAGTGCCACCTTAGTCAGTATTGCTGTAATCTTCCTGCTTCGCAGGATGAACAGCAAACTGACTTCACCGATCGTGATCATGGAGATCCAGGAATGGCAGATCGACTCTGTTGCATCATTTGGTATGTGCATCGCATTCTTTCTGCCGCAGATCATAACCGGAGAATGGTTTCAGCCGTTGATTCCTTATCTTGACCCGGCACTGGCAATCATTCTGTCACTTTTCATGCTTCCGGTTCCGGTAAAAACCGTGATTACGGGACTTAGGGATCTGTTCTTACTCCCACCGGAAGAAGAAACGGTTCAGGAAATCAAAGATATCGTATCTCCGATCCTTGCTACATACGGGGACACAAAATTATATTATGATATCCTGCGTACCGGACGGAAATTATGGATCAGCGTGTATATCACCATGAACCGTGATATGATTTCTATTTCCAAATTCAAATCTGTGCAGAAAGAGATTATCCAGGCGCTTTCAAAAGAATATCAGGATTTTTATTTTGAACTACTTCCGGACATTGAATACAACGGGGATACAGAGGTTCCCGAACCCGTTCCCGATGAAGAAGAAGCATAATACGTAAGAGGCTGCCAGCATAATTGCCGGCAGCCTCTTTTTAAAGGTAGTTTTATGAATCAAAATTGTGGTATTGTCTGAATTAGTATTTTGCAGCTGCATCTTCGATAGACGCTCTCATGATCAACATCAACTCATCAATCTGTTTCTTTGTTACGATAAGTGGCGGGATCATACGGTTTACACTGTCTCCGATTGCTGTGATCAGTGCCATTCTGTCAAGGCATCCGTGTTTTACCTCTACAGCGATCGGAATATCATATTCACATCCGACCAGCAGTCCACGTCCTCTTGCTTCTTTCACATGCGGGAGTTTTGCAAGTTCCTGTTTCATGTATTCTCCCATTTCTTTTGCATTTTCACTTAAGTTATTATCAAGAATTTCTGTTACAGATGCAAGACCTGCTGCACATGTTACACAGTGTCCGCCATATGTAGAACCATGTGTTCCTGCCGTAAATTCTTTTGCTACTTTCTCTGTTGCACAGCATGCTGCTAATGGCATTCCGCCTCCGACTGCTTTTGCCATGGACACTGCATCTGGTTTCACGCCATATCCCATGTATGCCATCGGTGCTCCGGTACGTCCCCATCCTGTCTGAACCTCATCAAACAGGAGTAACATATCTTTTTCATCACATAATTTACGAAGTCCTTCAATGAATTCCTGTGTTGCAGGATGCACACCACCTTCACCCTGTACAGGCTCAATCATGATTGCGATCGTATTCTCTGTTACCTTAGATTTGAAATCTTCAAGGTTATTATATTCTGCATAATCGAATCCCGGAAGCATTGGTTTGAATCCCATCTGGATGGCATTGTCCGGCTGTCCTGTTGCAGACATTGCTCCGTATGTTCTTCCATGGAAACCATGTTTTGCTGTAATGATGTGATATCTTTCCGGTCCAAAGTTATCCACACCGTATTTTCTTGCCATCTTGATCATGCACTCATTGGCTTCTGTTCCGGAGTTCTGATAAAAGATCTTATCCATTCCAATCGTATCACAGATTTTCTTAGCCAGTAATGCCTGTGGAATTGTGTATGGGTAGTTAAATGTATGCATGATATCATCTAACTGATCCTTGATTGCTGCAATGACTTTTGGATTTCTGTTACCACAGCTGTTAACGGCAACTCCACCGTAGAAATCAAGATATGCATTTCCCTCTTCATCATACAGATACATGCCCTCTGCTCTCTCTGCAATGAAATCATATCTTTCATAAGTCTCCACCATATACTTATTGACCATGTCCTTCAACTCTTGTGCTGTAAGTCCCGTATCCTTTAATCTCATAATAAAACTCCTCACTTTCATTCATTTTCGAATTTGTTGAATTATGATCTCGTTCGTTTTCCTATCCTTTTATCACTCTGTCATTAGAACGAAAAAAGGCACCACACCCAAACGGGTATGGCGCCTTTGCCTTTCAACGATTCACAGTATATACCTGTGTTTTTGAAACGTCAATATGTTTTTTGAAAATTTTTTTAAATATTTTTATCATGAACTTTTCCGACATACACAGGTATAAAAAATAGAGTGTCATACGACACTCTATTTCTGCACATATTAGTTATACTTACGTTTTCTAGCAGCTTCAGATTTCTTTTTGCGTCTTACGCTTGGTTTTTCGTAATGTTCTCTTTTACGAATTTCCTGCTGAATACCAGCCTTTGCACAGTTTCTTTTGAATCTGCGTAAAGCGCTATCTAACGATTCGTTTTCTTTAACGATTACATTTGACATAGTCTCACACCTAACCTCCCCTCCAGTCCTATATTGTGCATCATACGACTGTTCGGGTATTTTTATTGCACTACATATGATTATAACATATTTTTTTCTCACGTCAACAACTTTCTTCCACTTTGGAAAAAATTGCAAAATTTCGCGAATTGACAGTAAAATTTTATGCAAGCTGTCCTTCTAATGCTTCTTTTGCAGCCTTCAGAGCATCCTCTACACCTGCCGGATTCTTACCGCCGGCCTGCGCCATATTCGGACGTCCGCCGCCACCACCGCCAACTAATTTGGCAACTGCTTTGATCAGGTTACCTGCATGAGCTCCCTGTTTCATAGCTCCGTCTGTAGCGGTAGCCATCAGGCTTACTTTACCATCATTAACAGAAGCAAGCAGGATCACACCTTCGCCCAGCTTCTCTTTTAACTGGTCTCCAAGATCACGAAGGCCGTTCATATCTACACCTTCCAGGCTTGTAGCAAGGAATTTCACACCTTTTACTTCTTCTACCTGGTTCATTACATCACCCATGGCATCTTTTGCAAGTTTGCTCTTCAGGCTCTCTACTTCGCCCTTTAATACCTTATTTTCATTCATCAGATGAGAAACCTTCTCTTCGATGTTTTCCGGTGTTGTTTTCAGTAATTTTGCAGTCTCATGAAGCTTCTTCTCCTGAGCGCTATAGTAATCCAGAAGTCCTTTGGATGTCAGGGCTTCAATACGGCGTACTCCGGCAGCCACACCTGTCTCGGACAGGATCTTAAATGCCATGATGTTTCCTGTATTCTTTACATGTGTACCACCACAGAATTCGATAGAGAAATCACCCATACTTACAACACGTACAATGTCTCCGTATTTTTCTCCGAACAGAGCTGCAGCTCCCGTCTTCTTAGCCTCTTCGATCGGCATATTTTTAATTACAACCGGAAGATTCTCACGGATCTTCTCATTTACGATATCTTCAACCTTCTGCAGTTCTTCTGCTGTCATGGCAGAGAAGTGTGTAAAGTCGAAACGCAGTCTCTGTGCATTGTTCAGAGACCCTGCCTGTTCTACATGATTTCCGAGTACCATGCGAAGAGCTTTCTGAAGCAGATGCGTTGCACTGTGATTGTTCTCAGCAAGTGCACGATTCTCTTTGTCAACTTTCAGCATTACCTTGTCACCGACTTTGACCATACCTTTTGTAACCTGTCCGATATGGCCGAATTTATCACCTGCAAGCTTCACAACATCTTCCACTACAAATTCGCCGTCTTCTGTACAGATCACGCCTTTATCAGCTTCCTGTCCACCCATCGTCGCATAGAACGGAGTCTTAGCAGTAATGATCGTTCCTTTATCTCCGTCTGTCAGTGCATCTACCACTTCTGTCTCACTTGTCATAGCTGTTACTTCAGATTCCACTTCCAGCTGGTCATATCCAACAAATTCAGAAGATAATTCTGCCTCCAGTTGGTCGTATACACTTGCATCTTTACCACTGTAGTTGTGTGTACCGAATGTTCCTTCGGATTTTGCACGTTGTTCTTTCTGTGCTTCTTCAAATCCTTTCTCATCATAAGTCAGACCCTTCTCTTCCAGGATCTCACTTGTCAGGTCGATTGGAAATCCATAAGTATCATACAGCTTAAATGCATTCTTTCCGGAAAGAACCGTCTCTCCGTTCTTCTTCATCTCTTCTTCCATGTCTGCAAGAATAGAAAGTCCCTGGTCGATCGTCTTATTAAACTGTGCTTCTTCTTTTGCGATTACATTAAAGATAAAGTCTTTCTTTTCTTCCAGTTCCGGATATCCGTCTTTCGATCCGTCAATGACAGTCTGTGCCAGTTCTACAAGGAATGCTCCCTTGATTCCAAGAAGTCTTCCGTGACGACATGCGCGGCGGAGAAGACGTCTCAATACATATCCACGTCCGCTGTTTGATGGAAGGATACCATCAGAGATCATAAATGTTACTGAACGGATGTGGTCTGTCAGTACTCGGATTGAAGTATCTGTGTTATCATCTTTCTGATATTCTACTCCTGCCATGTTACATACATGGTCTCTTAAAGCCTTTAATGTATCGATATCGAACATGGAATCAACATCCTGCACGATACATGCCAGACGTTCCAGTCCCATACCTGTATCGATGTTCTTCTGCTCTAATTCTGTATAGTTATTATGTCCGTCGTTGTCAAACTGTGTAAATACGTTGTTCCAGATCTCCATGTAACGGTCACATTCACATCCGACTGTACATCCTGGCTCTCCGCATCCATATTTTTCTCCACGGTCATAATATACTTCTGAACACGGTCCGCAAGGTCCTGCTCCATGCTCCCAGAAGTTATCTTCCTTTCCGAAACGGAAGATTCTCTCCTCCGGAATTCCAATCTCTTTATTCCAGATCTCGAAGGCCTCATCGTCATCCTGGTAAATGGATGGATATAATCTATCTGGATCCAGTCCCACTACTTCTGTAAGGAACTCCCATGTCCAGTGAATTGCTTCGTTTTTAAAATAGTCTCCAAATGAGAAGTTACCAAGCATTTCGAAAAATGTACCATGTCTGGCTGTCTTTCCTACGTTCTCGATATCTCCTGTACGGATACATTTCTGACAGGTGGTAACTCGTCTTCTCGGTGGTATCTCCTGTCCTGTAAAATATGGTTTCAATGGTGCCATACCAGAGTTGATCAGTAACAGACTCTTATCGTTATGAGGCACTAACGAGAAACTCTTCATTGCCAGATGTCCCTTACTTTCAAAAAACTCAAGAAACATTCTTCTTAATTCGTTTACGCCATACTTCTGCATAATTTCCTCCTGCTCTACATTCATGTATCTAATCAGTATAAATATTTTTATCAATACTAACTTTTAATTATAAAGAGAGACAGGCGTTTTGTCAATCTTTACGCCTGTCTCTTTTTTGGTCTCTTTTTTACTTATTTCAGCTCGATTTCACCGAGTTCTTTTGGCGGAAGCTGCTTGCTGGATGCTTTTACAAATTCTTTCACTTTCTTCTGTGCTTTTGGCACCGGGATGTTCGTTCCCGCACCGGCTACACATCCGCCCGGACAGCCCATTCCTTCGATCAGACATCCGTTCATTCTTCCGATCTTCGCCATAGAAAGAATCTTCTTACAATCCGCAAGACCTTCTGCATGCTCAATCTTTACTTCCACACCCGGATAGTACTCATTTACACATTTTTCAATTGCAGATGCCACGCCGCCTGCAACCGCATAGCCGCGTCCCGCACCTGTTGCATTGTGGAAGGAAGACTCTGCCTCATATTCGGAAAGGTCGATTCCTTTCGCATCAAACATTCCCTGCAGTTCTTCAAATGTCACTACAAAATCAACATCACTTCTTACGGTTCTGCGCATCGCTTCCAGTTTCTTGGCCGCACATGGTCCGATGAATACTACTTTAGCATTCGGATGTTCTTTCTTGATCGTACGTGCAGTAGCGACCATAGGAGTCAGTTCCTGAGACACTTCATCGATCATATCCGGAAAATATTTCTTTGCCAGCATTGCCCATGACGGACAGCAGGATGTCAAAAGGAACGGTAATTCTCCTGTCGCAACCTTCTCTACATAATGATGTGCCTCCGCAACAGCTCCGATATCTGCACCAAGCGCCACTTCATACACCTGTGAAAATCCAATTTCTTCCAGTGCTGCTTTTAAGTTTCTCGCATTGATATTATCTCCGAACTGTCCGGTAAATGCCGGTGCGATCTCAGCAATAATCTGCTCGCCTTCCGACAATGCTCTTGCAAGCTGGAAGATCTGGGATTTGTCTGAAATTGCTCCAAACGGACAGCTTACCATACACATACCACAGGATACGCATTTGTCCGGATTGACATAGGCGCGTCCCATTTTATCCGATTCAATTGCATTTACACCGCATGCTTTTGCACACGGACGCTCTTTTTTGGAAATTGCATCATATGGGCAGACACTCTTGCACTTTCCACATTTGATACATTTTTCCTGATCAATATGGGATTTGCCGTTTACCATGGAAATCGCACCCTTCGGACAGACTTCCATACAAGGATGTGCCAGACATCCTTTGCACATGTTGCTGACCTCATATCCTTTCGCTTCGCATCTCATGCATGCGGATGGAATCACCTGCATAAGCGGCGGTTCATAATACTTATCTGATATGTTACTTGCTTCCACCCCCGCTGTCAGATGTACCGGTTTGTCTTCCGGCCGGAGTGAAAGTCCCATTGCAAGTCTTACCTGTTCTCGTACAACTGCTCTTGCGCGGTAAACACTGTCACGGTACTGCTCTGTCTCATCATTCACCAGTGCATATGGGATTGCTTCCATATCATCGCACAGAGTATCTGCATCTGCTTTGAAGCCAAGTGCTGCAACTTCTTCAAAAACTTTTCTTCTCAACCGTCTTACGGTTGTGTTAATGCCTCTCATCATAGTTGGAGTTCCTCCTGTTTTTCCTTTGTCATTTTTATAACAGTCTATAGTTCTATTATAGACACTTGAGAAAATGTTATCAACTAATTTTGAAAATCAATTTAAAGCAGAATCATATTGTGTTCTTTGCAGGTTTTCCGCATCTGCTCCGGCCACAAACTTGCCTGTACTTCACCGACATGTGCGCGGTCGAGAAGCAGCATGCACAGTCTGGACTGTCCGATACCACCTCCGATGGTGTACGGAAGTTCGCCGTTTAACAGCATTTTGTGATATGGAAGATTCTTTCTCTCTTCGCAGCCGGCTTTTACAAGCTGCTCTTCCAGCGCTTTTTCATCTACACGGATACCCATGCTGGAGATCTCAAGTGCACAGTTCAGTGTCTCGAACCAGAACAGGATATCTCCGTTTAACTGCCAGTCATCGTAGTCCGGTGCACGTCCGTCGTGCGGTTCGCCGCTTGCGAGTTTGTCACCGATCTTCATCAGGAATACACAGCCGTGTTCTTTTGTGATCAGGTTTTCTCTTTCCTTCGGAGTCTTATCCGGATACATATCTTCCAGTTCCTGGGAAGTGATGAAATAGATGTCCTCCGGAAGTTTCTTTACTGCCTGTGGATATTTGTACCATACTTCATGTTCCATATGTTTGATGATCTTGAAGATATTGCGTACGGTAGCTTCCAGTGTCTCAACGGTACGTTCTTCTTTTTTGATCACTTTTTCCCAGTCCCACTGATCCACGTAGCAGGAATGTAAGTTGTCAAGTTCTTCATCTCTGCGGATCGCATTCATATTTGTATAAAGTCCCTCACCCGGCTGGAATCCATATTTGTATAATGCCATACGTTTCCATTTTGCAAGGGAATGTACAACTTCTATTGTCTCTCCCGGAACGCCTGCGATATCAAACTGTACCGGTCTTTCCACACCGTTCAGGTCATCGTTCAGACCACTGCTTTTTTCTACGAATAACGGTGCAGAGATTCTCTCCAGATTCATCTCTTTTCCGAATTCCTTCTGGAACGTGTCACGAATGTACTTGATTGCTTCCTGTGTCTCTCTTACGCTTAAGCGAGGGTCATAATGTTCTGGTAATATTAATCCCATTTTTTCTGTCTCCTTTTTGTCTGCTGTATATTTTTATGAAATTCTTTGCTCACTGATTACTCTTCTTCAAATACTCTCTGTGCATAATATACGGACTGCATTGCATCTTTGCCGTAAAAATCTGCCCCGATCATATCTGCATAATCCTGATTCAGCACAGCTCCCCCTACCATGACTTTACATTCAGGTTTACGTTCTCTCAATAACTTGATGGTCTCTTCCATGCTTACAACCGTTGTCGTCATAAGCGCGCTTAGACCTACCAGCCGGATATCCTGCTCCACTGCAGTATCTACGATCACCTCCGGTGGTACATCTTTCCCCAGATCGATCACATCAAAACTGTAATTCTCCAGAAGGACTTTTACAATGTTCTTACCAATATCGTGAATATCTCCTTTTACCGTTGCGAGAATGACCTTATTCTTCGCCTGGACTTCCCCGCCTTCCTGTGCGAGTACATCCTTGATCACTGCAAATGCGATCTTTGCCGCATCGGCACTCATCAGAAGCTGCGGCAGGAAGACAGTTCCCTTTTCAAATCCTTTTCCTACCGTATCCAGTGCTGGGATCAGATGTTCATTGATGATCTCCAGCGGTGCCTGTTTCTTTAACAGTTCTCCTGTTGCATGATGTGCTTCTTCTTTCAGACCTTTTTCGATGGCCTCTTTTAAAGTCAGTTCTGCCTTGGCTGCCGGTGCAGGTGTTCCTGCTTTCTGACTGCCATATACACGGATATACTCCTCGCAGTTCTTATCGTAATTCATCAGCGCACAGAATGAATAATACGAGCGCATCATATCCTCAGAAGAAGGATTAATGATCCCCGCACTTAATCCATTCTGCATGGCCATCGTATAGAAATTTGAATTAACTGCCGGACGGTACGGAAGACCGAACGAAATGTTCGATACACCAAGAACCGTACAGACACCATAAATCTCCCTGACTTTTTTGAGTGCTTCCAGCGTGACCTTCGCACCTTCCGGTTCAGAACTGATCGTCATTGCCAGCACATCGATCACGATGTCTTTTTTGTCAATGCCGTATTTCTTCGCTTCTTCGATGATTTTTCCTGCCACACGGACTCTTCCGTCTGCGGTTGCCGGGATTCCGTCCTCATCGATCGTAAGACCGATCACAACACCTCCGTAACGCTTAATAAGCGGGAAGACAGCATCCATATTTTCCTGTTTTCCATTTACAGAGTTCACCATCGGCTTTCCATTATAGATACGCATAGCCGTTTCCATTGCTGTAATATCAACTGTATCAATCTGAAGCGGCAGGCTGGATACGCTTTGCAGCTCCATGATAACTTCTTTCATCATCGCCGGCTCGTCAATATCCGGAAGTCCTACGTTGACATCCAGAATATGTGCTCCCTTATCCTGCTGCGTAATACCCTCTTTCAGGATATAATCCATGTCATGGTCTTTTAATGCCTGTTTAAATTTCTTCTTACCGGTCGGGTTGATTCTCTCTCCGATGATCATCGGCTTGCCGCCAAGGATAACCGCATGTCCATAAGAAGATACCATTGTGATATCTTTCTTTGTTACCGGCTTCACACTCATTTCTCTGGTCGTCTCAACCATCTTCTGGATATGTGCAGGTGTTGTTCCACAACATCCGCCGATCACGTGCGCTCCCATCTCTACGATTTTTGCCATATATCCGGCAAACTGTTCCGGTTCTACATCATAATAGACTTCCCCGTCACGCTGCTTCGGAAGTCCTGCATTCGGTTTTACGATGATCGGAACCGATGCGTATTTCAGAATATCCTCCAGGATCGGAAGCATCTGTTCCGGTCCCATACCACAGTTGATTCCAAGTGCATCCACGCGGAGTCCCTCCAGCATGGCAATCACTGCCGGGACATCTCCACCTGTCAGAAGTTTTCCCTTTTCATCAAAGATCATGGTTGCAAATACCGGAAGTGACGTATTCTCTTTTGCTGCAAGTACTGCTGCTTTCACTTCGTAACTGTCACTCATGGTCTCGATATGGATCAGATCTGCTCCTGCTTCTTCTCCATAGATCATGGTCTCTTTAAATGCCTCATATGCATCTTCAAAAGAAAGATCACCCATTGGTTTTAATAATTTACCCGTCGGGCCCACATCTAACGCTACATAAGTCGTTCTTCCATCATGCACGCCGAGCTCTGCGGCCTTTTTCGCATTTTGGATCCCGGCCGTCACGATTTCTTTCAGTCCATACTTGGAATCATGAAATTTGATCGCATTGGCACCAAATGTATTGCTAAGCACGATATCACTGCCGGCTTCGAAATATGACTTATGAATATCAACGATCTCTTCTGCATGCTCCAGATTCCAGACTTCCGGAAGTTCTCCTGGCTGCAATCCTTTTGACTGCAGAAGCGTTCCCATGCCGCCATCAAAGTATAATAATTCTTTTCCCAGTCGTTCTAATAACATCTGTCTGCTCCTATCCTTTTCCTGTATCTTATGACCTGCGATATGCGCAGTCCTTCTTCTGACACACTTCACAACCTTTGATATGGCAGGAAGTCTCTGTTTCACTGAGACCGATCACTGCCGTCACCGATTTTGACGGTGTCAGCATATTGCCGCCGGTAAGTGTCAGCCCGATCTTCTTTGCCGTATCCAGCATACGGAGGATCATATCCTGATGTGCAATATCAAAGTCTCCATATCCAGGACTGAATCTCGGTCTGATATAATAACCCTCTTTCTTCATATCTGCTTCCAGAGCAGTCTGCCATTCATCCAAATATTCTTCCAGCATAGCAGCCGCACACGCCTGAAGTGTTACCACTCTTGCCATATCTCCGATGGAATATTTCCGCAATAGCAGATCAACTTTCGGTCCAAGCGTTGCACCCAGCAGCACTGCTTTTTTACATCCCGTCAGATTTTTATAAAGATTTTTACTGTGGATATCCAGATTTCCCAGAAGGATTCTTCCACTCTCCGGGAATTCTAATTCAAAAATGCGGTAGACGATCCTGCCGCACGCCGCCTGGGAAAGTTCTTCAAAACAGCTTTCCACAAGCTTCAGCGTATGATCATCTACCGCATGTCTGCCATATCCCAAGTAACGAATTGCTTCTTTCGTTCTTGCGTCCATTTTGCTTCCTCTATTTATTCAGAATCTCTGAAAGATTTGCCTGGATTGCCGCAGCAACCTCCGGTTTATTCATAGAATATACGTGAACATGGTTAATGCCATTTGCGAACAGATCGATGATCTGGTCTGTCGCATACGCAATACCTGCCTGCTGCATTGCTTTCGGATTATCTCCAAAGCGATCTACGATTGCTTTGAATCTCTCCGGAAGGTTGGTTCCGGACATAGACAGGATTCTCTTTACCTGATTTGCATTTGTTACCGGCATGATTCCCGGAATAACCGGAACGGTAACACCCTTTTCTCTCGCTCTATAGAGGAAATTATAAAGAATATTGTTATCAAAAAACATCTGTGTAGTCAGGAAATCTACACCACAGTCTACTTTCTGTTTCAGATGTGCAATATCATCCTTCTTATGTTCGGACTCTACATGTCCTTCCGGATAACATGCAGCCCCGATGCAGAAATCTCCCTGACTCTTGATATCCTCGATCAGCTCATATGCATACTGATAATGATTCGGAAGTGGGAATTCACTCTCTTGTGGAATATCTCCTCTGAGAGCAAGGATATTCTCTATTCCTGATGCCTTTAACTGATCGATTACCTGATGCACTTCTTCTTTTGTTGATGATACACAAGTAAGATGTGCAAGGCTTGGTACATTATATTTATCTTTGATATGTGATGCAATCTTTACAGTATTCTTACTGGTACCGCCGCCTGCACCATATGTAACACTCATATATGACGGTTTCAATTCTGCAATTGCTTCTGTCGCCTTTAATACTCCTTCATATGCTGCATCTGTCTTCGGAGGAAATACCTCAAAAGAAAGATGCGGTGTCTTTTCTACTAATATATCACTGATTTTCATATTTTTTCTGTCGTTCTCCTTTAGTCTGTTTTTACATTCCTTCGTATAATTCTTCGTACTGTTTTGCAGAATTCTTCCATGAGAAGTCTTTATTCATGGCACGTTCAACAATCTTGTTCCAGTCACGCTTCTTATCGTAATAGATCTGTTCTGCATAACGTACAGTTGCCAGCATCTCATGTGCATTGTAGTTCATGAAGCTGAATCCTGTACCGGTCTTTTCATACTCATTGTATGGCTCTACCGTATCTTTTAATCCACCTGTCTCGCGTACAATCGGGACTGTTCCGTAACGCAGACTCATCAACTGGCTGAGTCCGCATGGTTCAAACAGGGATGGCATAAGAAATGCATCACAGGAGGCATAGATCTTATGGGACATTGCTTCTGAATAATAAATGTTTGCAGATACTTTTCCCGGATATTTCCAGGCAAAATGACGGAACATATTCTCATACTGCTCTTCCCCTGTACCAAGAACTACGATCTGTACTGCATCCTGACACAGTTCATCCATTACATAGGCAACAAGATCAAAGCCTTTCTGGTCTGTCAGTCTGGAAACCACACCGATCATCATGGTCTTCTGGTTTTCCTCCAGACCAAGTTCTTTCTGAAGTGCGATCTTATTCTTGATTTTTTCTTTACGGAAATTGCTGACATCATAATTTCTCTCAATCTTATTATCTGTCAGCGGATTATAATCTTCGTAGTCAATTCCATTTACAATTCCTGACAGACAATTTGCCCTTGCATTCATAAGACCATCCAGCTTTTCACCATAGAATGGTGTCTTGATCTCTTCTGCATAGGAATTACTTACCGTCGTCACTCTGTCTGCATATACAATTCCACCCTTCAGGTAGTTTGCATCCTTATATGCCTCCAGTTTATCCGGTGCGAAATAATACTGAGGTAATCCGGTAATATCTCTGACACGCTTCGGATCCCATGTTCCCTGGAATTTCAGATTATGTATGGTCATGACCGTCTTGATTCCACGGTAAAATTCATTGCCATATCTGAAATTATCCAGATAGATTGGAACCAGCCCTGTCTGCCAGTCGTGACAGTGAATGATATCTGGTCTGAAATCAATCAATGGAAGTGCGCTTAATACAGCTTTTGAGAAGAATGCAAATTTTTCAATATCCGCATATATATCACCGTACGGTGCATATCCGTTAAAGTAATACTCGTTATCTATAAAATAAAACCTGATTCCGTCGTATTCCATTTCGAGAACACCTACATACTGCTTTCTCCAGTTCAGATCCATATAAAAATGTGTGTGATACTGAAGTTTTTCTTTCCATTCATCTTTCATGCACATATACTTCGGAAGCATTACACGCACATCGAATTTTTCTTTATCAAAATATTTTGGTAATGAGCCGACAACATCAGCAAGTCCTCCTGTCTTGATAAATGGGACTGACTCAGATGCCGCAAATAATATTTTCTTCATTGCATTTTCCTCCCAACCTTAGAATACTTTATCATTATAACGTATTTTTATTCAGAATAAAAGGGTTGTTTACCGGTTTTTATTTTCCAGACGGATCGTATCTGCGATCAGTGCAATAAATTCCGAGTTTGTCGGCTTACCTTTTCCGTTGCTTACTGTATATCCAAAGAGTTCATCCAGTGTATCCAGTTTTCCTCTGCTCCATGCAACTTCGATTGCATGGCGGATTGCTCTTTCTACTCTGCTTGCCGTCGTCTGGTGCATCTTAGCGATCGTCGGATACAGAACTTTTGTGATTGCATTTAATACATCCATATCATCCACTGCCATGATGATCGCATCTCTCAGGTAATGATATCCTTTGATGTGTGCCGGTATTCCGATCTCATGGATCATATCTGTCACCCTCGTCTCCAGATTATACTCCGGCTTCTTCTGCACTGTGCTTCCGGGTATTGCTTCAGAACTATTCCGCCTCTCTCCTTTTCCTGCATCTTTGATCCGGCTTAAGATCATATCATTGTGAAATGGTTTCATCACATAATAACTTGCTCCTTTTCGGAAAGCATCTTCTGTGATCCGTTCCTGTCCAACAGCCGTTACTATGATAAATTCCGGACGCTTGGTGATCTGGTCATCTGCATTTATTTTTTCCATCACACTTAAACCATCGAGCTTAGGCATGATCAGATCCAGTAGTACTACATCTGGTTCTTTTTCTTTGATCAGACGATACATATCTTCTCCATTATTGGCTTTGCCTATCAGATTCAGATCATGATCCTGCTCTATGATTTCCCCCAGCATATCCAAAATTCTCTCATTGTCGTCAGCGATTGCTACATTAACTTCTCTCATTTTACGTTATGCCTCCTTGTCCCTTAATAATCATGTCGAGTTTTATTATATAATTCCTGTAATTTTCGAACAAGAAAATGCTGTCGTAAAAACCTGACCTGCATCGACAATATTCTAATTATTCTACATGTTTCAGCATATTTTCGATAAAAATCCCATATCCCCTTGCAGGATCATTGACGAATACATGGGTGACTGCACCAGCGATTTTCCCGTTCTGAAGGATTGGTGCCCCGGACATTCCCTGTATGATTCCGCCTGTAATCTCAAGAAGTTCCGGATCTGTCACCTTGATCTCCAGACCTTTATTTTCTTCTTTTGTATGTTTGTCGGTTTTTGTTATACGAATTTTGTATTCTTTTACTTTTCCTTCTACACAGCATCGTATAACCGCATCCCCTTTTTTGATCTCATCCGTTGCCATAATGCCGACCGGCTCTGTATTCCGGAACAGGTTGTCTGTACGTTCAAGGGTTCCGAATATCCCACAATCTGTATTTTTATCAATAGTTCCCAGAACATTATACCGGTTATAAACGATGATTCCTTCTATCCCGCCCGGTTCCCCTCCTGCTCCTTTCTGGATATTGCGAATGCTGGTCTCGTAGACCCTTCCGTCTTTAATCTCCATCAGAGTGTTCGTATCTGTGTCATGGATTCCATGCCCCAATGCTCCAAAACGACTGTCCGTGTTCAGAAATGTCACAGTTCCAAGCCCCTGTGCATTGTCCCTTACCCATATTCCCAGCATGTACTGATTCTTTTTATTCCGCACCGGTTTTATCTTCACATCCAGATATCCGGAATCTCTCCTGAGCTTTAGGACCACTTCTTCCGCATCCAGCTTTTTTAATGTGTCCTGCAGCCTCTTTTTATCGGCAATCTTCTTTCCGTTACATTCCACTATATAATCCCCGGCTTTCACAAGATGCCTGGCCGGTTCTGTCATTTTTCCATCCGCTCCGGTAATCTTCTCTGTACCTAAGACCATGACACCTTCCGTCTCCAGATAGATCCCAACCGGCATTCCTCCCGGGATCACAGTGTCCGAAGAAACCGTATCTGCACTTACTTCTTTTTTTCTCCCCTGTTCCTGCCGCTTTGTAATCTCATATCCTGCATAACCAAGGATAGATAACACAAGCAGCACAAGCAGGAATCTACGATACCAGTATTTTCTCATATCCCACACTCCATCCTGTCTTTTGTCTGCACAGCAATAAAAAAACAGACACTCTGTTACAAATGTCTGTCTTAGTATATGGTATTTCAGAAAAAATACTCTGGATCTTTACATTTTTTATTTCATCTGTGATGCCAGATTTTTCATCTCTCTGGCACTTTGCATCACCGTATCTGTGATCCTGGCTCCGCCAAGGATCCTTGCAAGTTCTTCCACGGAATTTTCTTCATTCAATGGATAGATCTGCGTTCGTGTCACGGCATCTTCTGTCTTTTTTTCAATCAAAAAATGCCGGTCTGCCATAGCTGCGATCTGCGCCAGATGCGTAATACAGATCACCTGGTGTTCTTTTCCGATCAGTGCCATTTTTTCCGAAACCTTCTGAGCAGTACGTCCACTGATCCCGACATCGATCTCATCAAAGATCAACGTCTCAATCTCATCTTTGTCTGCCATTACCGCTTTGATCGCCAGCATAATTCTGGAAAGTTCCCCGCCGGATGCCACTTCTGTCAGCGGCTTCACCGGCTGTCCCTGATTAAGCGAGATCCTGAATTCCACATCATCGATGCCATCTTTGGCATATTCTTTCTTTTCCGCAAAATGTATCTCAAACTGTACCTGTTCAAAATTCAGATCTTCAAGACCTTTCTGAATCTTTTTTTCAAGCATTTTAGCCTTCTTCTGCCGCAGTGCCGAAAGCTTTCCTGCCAGTTCCAGATACTTCTGCGACAACTGCTCACAGGATTTCTCCAGTTCCTGCATATAAGTATCATAATTTTCCAGAATCCCGATTCGTTCTTCCTGCTTCTTACAGTATGCCATGATCTCTTCATAAGAATTCCCATACTTTGTCTTCAGATGATTGATCTCGTTCAGCCGCTTTTCTGTCTCATAGAATTCTTCATCCGAGAATTCACAGTTTTTCTGATATTCTGCCAGTTCATGATTAAAATCATTCAGCAGATTGTCTACATCCGCCAGCTGGGTATATAACTGTGACAGCTGCTCATCGGCATCCACAGCTTCCGACAGTGTTCGGAGTGCCCTTCCAAGCTTTTCGCTCGCACTTTCCCCATCTTCGCCCGTATACTGGTAGCATTCTGCAACACTTTGGGCAATCTTCTTTCCGTTACACATGCGCCGGTAACATGATTCCAGTTCTTCATCTTCGTGCTCTTTTAATTCTGCCCGGACGATCTCATCCACTTCAAACTTAAGAAAAGCCAGTTCCTTTGCCCGCTCAGATCCATTTGTTCCTGCTTCCGACAGTTCTCTTATTTTTTCTTTATACTGCTGCCATGTTTCCGCCACTTTTTCTTTCTGCTTTTTCGTTTCTTCTCCGGCAAATGCATCCACTATTGCCAGATGATTCTTTTTATAAAGCAATGACTGATGTTCGTGCTGTCCGTGAATATCGATCAGGATGGCGGATACTGCTTTAAGCGTCGCCATCTGCACCGTCTCTCCATTGATCTTGCTGACACTTCTTCCTTCCATCAGCCTTCTCTGAAGCGTAACAAACCCGTCCTCCGGGTAAACATCCAGTTCTTTTAATCTGCGGATCTGTCGTTCACTTTCTACCGAAAATGTCAGTTCTACCAGTCCGTATCTCGTTCCCTGTCGGAGGATATCTTTCGTGTATCTCCCGCCAAGAGCAAGATTGACCGAGCCAAGAATGATCGACTTCCCGGCACCGGTCTCTCCAGTTAATATGTTCAGTCCTCTGCCGAACTCTACTTCGATCTCATCGATCAAAGCCAGGTTTTTCACATGTAAATACTGTAACATGCATCCTCCTATAAGATAATCTTGCTGATCTTGTCCATTACTTTTACCGTGTCATCCACACTTCGGATCGCACACATGATCGTATCATCCCCTGCAATACTTCCGACAATCTCATTCCATTTCATTGCATCCAGTGCCGCACATACCGCACTTGCCATTCCCGCTACTGTCTTGATCACCAGGATATTCTGCGCCATATCCATGGACAGATATCCTTCTCTTAAGACACGGATATATTTTTCACTCATTGCACTCTCATGATGCTGATGCAGTGCATATCTCTGCTTGCCGTTCTCAGACGGTATCTTTGTAAGCTTCAGGTCCCGGATATCTCTGGATACCGTTGCCTGTGTTACTTTAAACCCTTCCCGGTTCAGATATTCTGCCAGTTCTTCCTGCGTTTCAATATGATATTTGTTGATCAGTTCTATGATCTTCGCATGTCTGTTTACTTTCATCTCATCAATTTCCCTTCATCTTTCTCCGTAATATTTCCAAAAAACTGATTTTATTGATCTTCATTATCTTTGTCGTCTTTTCCGCCTTACAGATTGTCAGCTTATCCCCGGTCTGGATCGGCACACTGGTCGCACCGTCAAATGTGACCAGTACTTTTTCGATATTTCCTCTTCGTCCTTCCCCGATCTCAATTACGATCTCATCGTCTGAAGACAGAACAATACTTCTTGTATTCAATGCATGAGAGCAGATTGGTGTGATCACGGTAAGTGACGCTGTCGGTTCCACGATTGGACCTCCAGCCGACAGATTGTATGCCGTAGATCCGGTCGGTGTGGATATGATAATTCCATCCGCTTCGTAAGAATTCAAAAGTTCCCCGTTTACAAACAATTTGAAATAAATAATGCGCAGGTCATCGCCCCTTCGCGACACAACAATATCATTTAGCGCGACATCCTTTTTCCCATCCTGAAATGTTCCTTCTAACATCATGCGTTCTTCATACAGATAATCACCCTGCAGCATCTGCGTGATATCTTCTTCCAGATTATTCACTTCTACTTCTGTAAGATACCCAAGCGTTCCCATATTGATACCCAAAATTGGAACATCTCTTTTCCAAAGTGTTCTTGCCACTTCAATCAGACTTCCGTCACCGCCGATCACGATCGCACAGTCTATCATGTCCGGAATCCGTTCCCTGATAATATTCTTTTCTGCATCCTTTTCACACAATGCACAGTTTCTTCCTGCTATCTCCAGCAATTCTTTTACTTTTCCTGTCACCGCATGATTCGTATCTTTCCCGTCATTGGTAACGATCCAAAACTTTTTTAACATCTGCCTCTAACCTTTCGCAAGTGTAGCAAACGACAGATCTACCGTCTTTTCGACATCGATCTGCGGCGAGATTCTGTCAGTCGCTTCACATTTCTGTAAGTGGACCAGATATTCGATATTGCCTTCCGGTCCTTTGATCGGAGAAAATTCCAGATTCAGCACTTCAAATCCAATAGACATTGCATAATCGATCACTTTATGAATCACTTCTATATGTGTACTCTTCTCACGTACAACGCCTTTCTTTCCAACCTTTTCCCTGCCTGCTTCGAACTGCGGCTTGATCAATGCTACGATCTGTCCTTCATCCGTCAGATAATTACGGATAGGAAGCAGTACTTTCGTAAGTGAGATGAAGGATACGTCAATGGATGAAAACTGCACCGGTTCCCCTATATCTTCCGGTGTCACATAACGGATATTTGTCTTTTCCATACACACTACGCGTGGATCCTGTCTTAATTTCCAATCAAGCTGTCCGCGTCCCACATCAATCGCAAATACCTTTACTGCGCCATTCTGCAGCATGCAGTCTGTGAACCCACCCGTAGAAGAACCTACATCCGTACATACTTTTCCTTCTACGTTCACATCAAAGTTCTTAATTGCTTTTTCCAGTTTCAATCCTCCGCGGCTGACATACGGAAGCGTATGTCCGCGTACTTCGATCATAGCTTCTTCCGGAAAAGTAGTCCCGGCCTTGTCTTCTTTTTGCCCATCTACATATACGATTCCGGACATAATGATGGCTTTTGCCTTTTCTCTGGAAGCTGCCAGATTTCTCTTTACCAGTAATACGTCTAATCGTTCTTTCATAATCTCTCCTGTTATCTATCGTGTCACATATCTATAATGTCTCATATAACTTACGGATCTTCGCTGTCATGGTCTCTACATCCAGACCAGTCTCTTTGCGCAGAACCTCCACATTGCCATGCTCTATATATTCATCCGGAAGTGCCAGGATCTGCACTCTCGCATCCGAACCCGTCCTCATCAGATACTCTGTTACATGTTCACCGAATCCGCCGGATCTTACATTTTCTTCGATCGTAACGATCAGCTTGTGCTGCTCTGTCAGGTGATCCAGCATCTCTGTATCCAGTGGTTTTACAAATCTTGCATTGATCAGCGAGCAGTGATATCCGGCTTCTTTTAACTGTTTTCTGACCTCCAGCGCCTCGCCAAACATATGTCCGACAAAGATCACTGCAATCTCCCGTTCTTCGTATAGCATTTCACTCTTTCCGTATACTACCGGACTTCTGAATTCCGGACAGGCATCGCATGCACTGCCTCTAGGATACCTGATAGCTACCGGACCATCATATGCGATACCGAATCTTATCATATCAGCCAGTTCCCATTTATGCTTCGGCGACAGTACAACCATATTAGGGATAGTGCTTAAGTAGGACAGATCAAAGATTCCCTGATGGGTTTCCCCGTCGTTTCCCACCAGCCCTGCACGGTCTACTGCGAACATTACCGGAAGATTCTGAAGTGCCACATCATGGATCATCTGGTCATATGCCCTCTGTAAAAATGACGAATACACGGCGAATACCGGCTTTATTCCACCCGCTGCGAGTCCCGCCGCAAATGTCACTGCATGTTCTTCTGCAATTCCCACATCAAAAAAGCGGTCCGGATATTTTTTCCGGAATCCTGCAAGTCCCGTGCCGTCTTCCATTGCTGCTGTGATCGCTGCCAGCTTATCATTTCTTGCCGCCTCATCACACATTACTTTACAAAAAACATCTGTATACGTATCTTTCTTTTTCGGGTTTTCCGGTTCTCCCGTCTCTACCCGGAACGGTCCGATTCCATGGAATTTTTCCGGCTTTTCTTCTGCCGGCCCGTATCCTTTTCCTTTTTTGGTAATTACATGAAGCAATACCGGTCCTTCAATCTTTCTTGCCTCTTTAAATGCACGTACCATCGTCGGGATATTATGCCCCTGGATCGGCCCTAGATAGGTGATTCCCATGTCTTCAAAGAACATCCCCGGAACGATCAGCTGTTTGAGACTGCTCTTGGTCTTGCGGATACGCTCGATCACAGGATCTCCCACGACCGGAACGTTATGCAGTACATTTGTTACACCTTTTTTCAGATCTGTATAGAAGTCCGCCGTACGCAGCTTTGCCAGATAATCCGACATTCCTCCAACGTTTTCCGAAATAGACATATGATTATCATTCAATACAATGATAAAATTCTTTTTAAGCGTGGATGCATTATTCAGTGCTTCATATGCCATCCCACCTGTCAGCGACCCATCTCCGATTACCGAGATCACACTGTAATCTTCCCTCTGCAGATCTCTTGCGCACACATACCCAAGCCCCGCCGAGATAGAAGTAGAGCTGTGTCCGGTGTCAAATGCATCGCATGCACTTTCTTTTCTCTTCGGGAATCCGCTCATCCCGCCATATTTTCTCAGATCATCAAATCCGTCTTTTCTTCCGGTCAGGATCTTATGTGTATAGGACTGATGTCCTACATCCCATATAATTTTATCCTTCGGCAGATCAAAGACCAGATGCATTGCCATTGTAAGTTCTACTACGCCGAGATTCGATGCCAGATGTCCTCCGGTTTTACTGATCTTCTCGACCAGGAACTTTCGGATCTCCTGTGCCAGTTCCGGAAGTTCTTCCGGCTTCAGATCTTTTATATCATTTGCTTTTTGAATTCTTTCTAACATAACAAGGTATCCCCTTTATCTGTCTCTGTGAATCAGCTGTATCAGTAACTGTTCCAGATACGCATTCTCCCCTGTAAACTGATGAAGCAGTGCAATTGCTTCATTCGATAATTCTTCCACTTTCTTCTGTGCCTGTTCAATTCCCAGAAGTGTTACATAAGTGGTCTTCTGATTCTTCTCATCACTGTGGATTGGCTTTCCAAGTACCTCTTCTGTACTCGTCACATCCAGAATGTCATCCTGGATCTGGAATGCAACACCTACATAATGTGCAATCTTTTCTACGCTCTGTATTTCTGCATCCGAAGCACCACCGAGGATTGCGCCGATCATCATTGCACATTCGATCAGAGCGCCCGTCTTCAGTTCATATATGGTATCCAGCACATCTTTTGAAACCGCATGTCCGGTCTCTTTTACATCGATCACCTGCCCGCCGATCATTCCATAGATACCTGCTTTTCTCCCAAGGACAGTAAGTGCACGCCCGATCTTAAGACTGTCTTCCGGAGACTGCTCAAATGCCCGGAATGCTGTCTCAAATGCGTAATTCAAAAGTGCATCTCCTGCCAGGATTCCCATATCTTCCCCGTATACAATGTGTGTCGTCTTTCTGCCTCTGCGGTACTCATCATTATCCATTGCCGGAAGATCATCATGCACCAGTGAATATGTATGGATCATCTCAAGTGCTGCCATAAAAGGCTTTAATGTCTCCGGTTCTTCTCCAAAAAGTCTGCAGGTCTCCTGCATCAGCATCGGCCGGAGTCTTTTCCCGCCTGCCATCAGACTGTACTCCATTGCCTCCATGATCACCTTCTGATATCCTTCTGCCTCCGGAAGATATCGTTTCAGGATTTCTTCGATCTCTGCCACTTTCGTTTTCATCTGTATTGTAAATTCTTCTTTAGAATTCATGTTCCTCACCCTCTTCATCTAATAACAGCATCTTCTTTTCTACTTTATCGATCTTGCTGTTACAGGCTTTCAGCATATCCATGCCCTGATGATACAGCTGAAAAGATTCCTCCAGTGAAATCTCTCCTTCTTCCATCTTTTTTATCGTCTGTTCCAGATCTGAGAATATCTCCTCAAGGCTCTGTTCTTCCAAAGATTGTCCTTTTTTTCCCGCCATTTGTTTCTCCTGGTATCTGTCTGTTCTATTTGTTCCGTGCTTTGCACCGGCATCATTTATATCTCATACGTCTTATTCTGCACAGCTTCTACGGATGTCTGAATCAGTCCGTCTGTCACATACACCGTCAGCTCATCACCTTTTTTTACTTGCCGGATACTCTTTATCACACTGCCATCCGCTTCTTCTACATAAGAAAATCCCTGATTCAGCTTCCGGATCGGAGACAATCCATTCATCTTCTCGATCTGGATCGCCAGACGGTATCTTGCTTCCTTCACACGGTCATTCATCATCTGACGGAGTTCATCTTCCAGCTCAGCCAGCCTCTGCTGCTGTTCCTGTAACTTATGACGCGGATGCAGATAAGAGAGTCTGGTCTCCATCTCTTTCAGCCGCAGCCGGTTCATACGGACGGCTCCTGCTACACTCCGATTCATGCGCAGACGGCATTCTGCCAAATAATTCTCCACCTGTCTGTAATCCCACACTGCAAGCTCCGCAGCCGCCGAAGGTGTCGGGGCACGTAAGTCTGCCACGTAATCTGCGATTGTCACGTCTGTCTCATGACCTACCGCCGATATCACCGGAACCGTACAGTCGAAGATTGCCCTTGCCACTTCTTCTTCATTGAAGGCCCACAGATCTTCGATCGAGCCGCCGCCTCTTCCAATGATGATCACATCTACTTCTTTCATCTCCAGCATACGGATTCCCCGCACAATGGACTCTTTGGCGCCTTCTCCCTGCACCTGAGCCGGATAAAGGATCAGCTGTACATACGGATTGCGTCTCGCAGATATATTCATGATATCCCGGACTGCAGCTCCCGTCGGCGCAGTCACGACACCGATCCGCTTTGCATATGCCGGAATCTGTTGCTTATATTCGGGTGCGAACATTCCCATCTCTTCGAGTTCCTGCTTCAGCATCTGGTACTTCTCATAAAGTGCTCCTTCTCCATCCAGCCGGATCTCATTCGCATAAAGCTGGTAAGCGCCGGTTCTTTCATAGACATTTACGGAACCAAGCACAATGATCTGCTGTCCTTCTCTCATATGAAAAGAGAGCCCGCCTCGCTGCCCCGCAAACATGACACAGGCAATCGTTCCGGACTCATCCTTTAATGAAAAATATATATGTCCCGATGTGTGATACTTACAGTTAGAAACTTCTCCCTTTACATAGATACGGTTCAGCATAAAGTCCTGGGTGAACATATTCTTGATATATGCATTCACCTGTTTTACTGTATATACATTTCGAGCCATTTCCTACCTCTGATTAATCTGCAAGCTTTGCCAGTACTCCATTTACAAATGATGCACCGTCTTCACTGCTGTATTTCTTCGCAAGATTGACAGCCTCGTTGATTGCAACACCTGTCGGGACATCCTCGTCCCACTTCATCTCATAAACCGCAAGTCTCAGGATTGTAAGATCTACCTTGTTCATACGTCCTGTCTTCCATCCGGTCGTATGCTCATTGATCATTGCATCGATTTCATCAATCTTCTCTACAACTTTCTGCGCTTTTTCACTGATATACTGCATATCTTTTTCTGTGGCCCCTTCGATCTGTTCAAAATACAGTTCTGCCTGTGTTCCCTGTTCTGCTTCTTCGTTAAAATCAGCACCAAATATCAACTTAAAGATATGTTCTCTCTGCTCTGTTCTCTTCACTTATGCTTCCTCCGGTATCTCGACTCCGGCAACGCGGATGTTCACATCTGCCACCTCAAGTCCTGTCATATTCTCAATTGCAGTTTTTACCTTTTCCTGCACTTTAGAAGTGATGTCTTTGATGCTGTAACCATAATTCAGGTTCAATGCCAGGGATACCGTTACGATCCCGTCCAGCACATCTACTTTTACACCTTTGGATAGAGACTTCATTCCAAGCTTGCTGATCAGTTCTCTTGTCGCATTTCCCGCCATAGAAGCAACACCTTCTACTTCCATTGCAGCAAGACCTGCGATGATCGCTACAACTTCATCTGCAATCTTGATCTCTCCAAGATTTTCATCTGTTTTTATTGTATACGTATTTTTTTCTTCTTTACTCATATTCTAAGCGACCTCCCGTCTGGTTTTTCACTGTCTTTTATTATAACAAACTTATATACATTTGAAAACCCCCAGTCATCCCGGGAGTTTTATTTCTGCTGATATTTTTATGATCTGCCGAACTCGGTCAGTTTCAGTCCTTCATTTCTGTCTACCGTCATACGGATGCTCCATTCATTGACAAATAACAGAAGCGGACGTCCCTTCAGATCTTTTACCTTTTTCATATCCGAAGTTCCGGTCAGTTTATCCAGATCAATTTCTTCATTTTCAATCCAGCGGATGTACTCATACGGCAGATTTTCCAGACGGATCTCCACGTTATATTCGTTCTCCAGACGATATTTTAACACATCAAACTGAAGCACTCCGACAACACCGACAATGATCTCTTCCATACCGGTATTGTATTCCTGGAATATCTGTATTGCACCTTCCTGAGCAATCTGGTTGATTCCCTTAATGAACTGCTTTCTCTTCATAGTATCAACCTGGCGCACACGTGCAAAATGCTCCGGCGCAAATGTCGGGATCCCTTCATATGTGAATTTATCCTGTGCGGTCGTCAGTGTATCTCCGATTGAAAAGATTCCCGGATCAAATACACCGATGATATCTCCGCCGTAAGCTTTACTGATCATCTTACGCTCGCTTGCCATCATCTGCTGCGGCTGGGAAAGACGTACTTTCTTTCCGCCCTGCATATGATATACATCCATACCGGCTTCGAATTCTCCGGAGCAGATACGCATAAATGCAATCCTGTCCCGGTGCGCTTTATTCATATTCGCCTGGATCTTAAATACAAATGCCGAGAAATCTCCTTCTTCCATCGGATCGATCGGACCTCTGTCAGATGTTCTCGGAAGCGGTGATGTCGTCATCTGAAGGAAATGCTGGAGGAATGTCTCCACTCCAAAGTTGGTAAGCGCGGATCCAAAGAAGACCGGTGAAAGTTCTCCCTTGCTTACCAGTTCCTGGTCGAATTCTGCTCCGGCACCATCCTGAAGTTCAATTTCTTCTTCCAGCTGCACTCTCTGATCATCTGTGATCAGCCACGAGATCTCCGGATCATTGATATCTACCTTCTTTACTTCTCCCTGCGTTGTTCCCTTTTTTGTATCCGAGAAGATTTCCACCTTTTTACTTGCTCTGTCATATACACCTCTGAACTCTTTACCTGAACCGATTGGCCAGTTGATCGGGCATGTTGCGATTCCAAGTTCATTTTCAATATCATCCAAAAGTTCAAATGTATCCATTGCTTCACGGTCCATCTTATTGATGAATGTAAAGATCGGGATATGGCGCATCGTACATACTTTAAACAGCTTTCTCGTCTGTGCCTCGACACCCTTGGATGCATCGATAACCATCACCGCAGAATCTGCTGCCATCAGGGTACGGTAAGTATCCTCCGAAAAGTCCTGATGTCCCGGTGTGTCCAGGATATTGATACAGTATCCGTCATAATTAAACTGCAATACGGAAGAAGTAACCGAGATACCTCTTTCTTTCTCAATCTCCATCCAGTCAGAAACCGCATGTTTTGCAGTTGCCTTTCCTTTTACGCTTCCCGCCTGATTGATGGCACCTCCGTAGAGAAGGAACTTCTCTGTCAGTGTCGTCTTACCTGCATCGGGATGTGAGATAATTGCAAATGTTCTTCTTTTCTTTATCTGATTCTTTACTTCATTCGTAATCTGTGACATATATTATACACTCCTAATTTATAGTATATCCGTTTATAGGCACTATTAATCAGTATAACATATGTCTTTAAAATGCTCAAACATATTTTTCCTGTATTTTCAAGGTTTTCCCTTGTTTTCTGCAGCTTACTTCGAATCCGCATTCACCGGATTGATCACAATATTCTGTGCTGCCACCCCCGTCTTTCTGGTCACAATATCTTCGATCTGCGCACGGTTTGCATCACTTAACTCGGAAGCTCCTACGATCACATCTGCCTGATCATCCGTGATGCTCACAACGGAATTATGAAATCCTTTGGCTGCCAGGAGTGACTCTGCAGCCGATTCTTTTTCTGCGGTCTCCGTCATCTGTACCATCTGGTTCACGGCTTTTTCTTTTTCTTCGGCGCTGAGATTCTTATTATCGATAATATTCTGTAATGTTTCTTTATTCTTAGAGCGCACCTGTTCCCTGCTCACCTTTGCCTGCGACACAACCGAACTTACCGATCCATTTGTAAGGACTGCTTCTCCGGGTGTTCCGTCTACACTTCCGTCATCTGTGCTTCCGGCATTGCTGTCTGCGCCGCTGCCGGAATCCCCCTCCTGACTTTTCATATCTCCGGATGGCACCGATGCATCTTCATCGGAAATATCCAGCAATTCCTTGTTCGCGAGTTCAGAATTGGTCTCCTGTGTCTTCGTCTTGTTCGGAAATAATTTGCCCGAGTAATTCATATACCCTGCGGCTGCAATCATCACTGCCAGTGTTGCGATCACAATCTGATTCTTCTTTGCAATCTTTTTCAATGTTATGCCCTCCTGTCCGTTTTACACTGCTTTAATTCATCTGCTTTTTCATTATTCTAATCTTATGCGGTTCGATATCAAATAATGCCTGGACCGCACTGCTGATATTTTCTTTCACCACTGCATTCCCGCCGCCATCTGCGATCACGACCACACCTTCGATTTCGGGACTTAATTCTTTGCTTACATATGGAGATCCGCTACCCTGAGTAGTGCTGTCACTGTCACTTGCATATACCGTATTTTCTTTTTTGGATGCCTTTGACGACTGTCTGGTTCCTCCCTGGCTGTCTTCTTCCGTCACCGTTTCCTGATCCGATTCTGTATCCTTATCCAGCACCTTTTCTGCTGAAGATTTCAGTGTGATCATCACCTTTACTTCTCCGGCTCCTTCAATCTGCGATAAGATCCGGCTCAGGCGGTCTTCCAGATAGGTAGTATACGCTTCTTCGTCTGTCCCATCAGATGTCCCCCTTACAGTTTTTCCTGCATTGCCGTCTGATGCGGACGAAGCATGTTCTTTCGTCTTTCCTGCCGGAACTGCGATCACCATCAGAAGAATTCCTGCAAGAAGCAGAATCAGGAGCTGATCTTTTTTTAAATTTTTAAACGAAAACTTTTTCCAGTTTGTAAGTTTGTTCGGAAACAATTCACTCAGATTCTTTGCCGATTTCAATCTGCTCCACCTCGATTCTTCTGTTCTGGCTTGTATTTTCATCATTCTGTCCGTCTATCCTGAGAATCTCTTCCTGAACTTTCTGACTTTTTTCTTCCAGTTCACTGACCTGAATCTTATATACACTGTTATGATAAATTTCTTCAAATGCGGTTCTCTTATCCAATAATTCCAATACCGGAACAACCAACATTGCTGTCAGAATCAGTCCCAGAACGAAACGGACATATTTTTGAAACCCATGATCCGGCAGCATCTGTAAGATCATGCTTCCAAGCACTGCAAAAAATGATAACTTTAAGATCCAGTTATAGATAAACTCCATCTGTCCCGCTCCTTTTTGGTCATGCATTCGTCACCGCCGCCACGATTGCGATCGTCAGCAGAAATAACACTCCCACAGTAAATACAATCTGCATCAGTATCTGACATCCTTCTCCTACCGCTTCTACGCAGCCCGTGACACGTTCATCCGACACCGGCTGGATCATGGCAGCCGCAAGCTTATAAAGAAGAGCTGTTCCCGCAGTCTGGACTAACGGTATGACACACAGGGCAATACAGATCACCGCTCCTGCCATCCCGATTCCATTCTTTACCAGTACTGCCGTTCCAAGCGCCACCTCCGTCATTCCGCCCAGGAGATTGCCTATTCCCGGGATTGCCTCTGCACCTTTCAGTACGGTGCTTCTTTTCACCGTATCGATCGCAGGACTGATCATTCCCTGGATCAGGTTCGCACCGATGACACACGCAAGTGCTGTCTTAAGCGTCCAGCGGATGACAATTTCCAGGAATTCCGATAATTTCTCCAACATATCTTCCGGTCCCAGAAAATTCAGGATACGGATGATCATATATACCCTCACCATCGGCAGCAGTACATTTTCGATTATGATCTCAACCGCATAGATTAAAAACAGAACAAGATTGTAAAATGCCACCCCTGTCACACTTCCCTTCGCCACCGCAACCGCCAGAAAATAAACCGGATAGAATACTCCCATAAAAGCAGTGATATTCCGTATCCCGGATTCCACCCACTTAAGAACCACATCAAAAGCAGCGACCGTCAGTGCCGCCAATAACATGTAAATCATATAGAATCCGACACTTGCCACCTGTCGGTTCTGAAGGGTACCTGCAAACTGATTCATGAATGCTGCAATCATTGCAATCAGCAATATATGTATCAAATTCTTTTTGCCCGTCTGAAGCAGATAAAACATCTGCTCCCTGACGAATTCTGAAAGAAACTTTGCAGATGCCTTCAGATTTCCGGTTAAGATTTCCGATATTACTTCTTTAAATATGATCCGTTTTTCAGGGAACAGAGACTGTAAGGAATCGTCAATTTTGCCGTATTCAAATTCTGAGAGGATGCTTTCTTTTATTTTCTGTTGTTCCTGTTCTGGATCCGCCGCATAACAATATGTAACTCCGATATGCCCCACTATCGGAAACAATAGCAAAAATATCAAAACACACCCGATATAAACGCCCGTTATTTTTTTATATCCCGCACTACATCTCATATCAGAAATCCCCGTATCGTCTGCAAAAGCGCACTTAACACCGGAAGACTTAACACCAGGATCGTAATCTTGGCGAACACTTCGATCTGTAATGCAATCGTCTGATACCCCGCATCTTTACATATTGCCGAAGAAAATTCGGCCGCATATGTGATCCCAAGAATCTTCCACAATGTTTTCCAATAATCATTGCCAGGCCCGGCAACACCGTTGATCTCATTCAGTACATCTTTGATCAGGCTGATCTTCCCAAGCAAAGTGGCAAAGATCAAAAGACCAAGGACAATACTGATATAGATGCCATATTCGGATTTACCATTTTTGAACTGCAAAGCCAGAAGAACTCCTGCCACTCCCAGTATTCCGATCTGCAGCATACTCATATGTTCCGCCTCCCATCCCATATAGCACATACTTCTCAGACATCACACATTTTATAACGAAAACAGATCCTGGATAGATTCAAACAGATCATAGATATATGGCACGATCCAGAATAAAACCAGTAAAAGTCCTGCCAGACTGGTCAAGAATGCCTGTTCTTCTCTTCCGCTGTGCTTTAACACCTGACAAAGTATGGATACAAGAATCCCTACCGCCGCAATTTTAAATATCAGATTCACACTCATATACTGCCTCCTATTTTTTACAGGAGGATAATTGCCAGAAATATGCCTCCGGTCACTCCGACACACTGGTACAGACGGATTCTCTCCTTCTGCTCCGTTCTCATGTCCTCCATTTTCTGTTCCATTTGTTCCAGGTACAAATCCAGCGTCCTTACCTGCATCTCGATATCGATCGTTCCCAATTCACTGCCCAGGCGTATCAGACTCTCTGTCATATCCTGTGGGATTCCGGTTTCCGCAAGATATTTTCTCGTCTCTTCTTCCCATATTCCCGCCAGACTTGTACCCTGTCTTTTCGTCAGCCTCTCGCACAAAGAAAGCAGCCACATCTTATACGGCTCCTGCGCTTCGCTCCCTACATGCAGAAACGCTTCCGGAAGCACCTGTCTGGAATAACGGATCTCACTTCTGATCCGAAAAATCAGTTTTCTCAGATATCGCATCTGTCTGTAACACTCTTCTATTTTTGCAGCCTGCAACATTCCCCAGCCCCCGCCTGCAAGAATGACCATGACTGCCCCGATTCCTTTTATCATTTCGCCATTTCCATCATTTCTTTGTATAGAAGGCTTCCCCTGTTATCAAAGATTCCTTCGATCTGTCCCACGTGTGCGTCATTTCCAAGTAAAATATACCGTTCGAACCTTCCTTCTCCGATCATCCGGTTGAACAGTGGTTTTTTTCTAAGTTCTTCCATTGACTCTGCATGTACGGTCGCCAGCATCTTACATCCACAGTGCATGGCATATTCTATGGCATGTACATCTTCCGGTGTCCCAATCTCATCCACAGCGATCACCTGCGGTCCCATTGAACGGATCAGCATGATCATCCCTTCTGCTTTCGGGCACCCATCCAGAATATCCGTACGGATTCCAAGATGATTCTGCGCCACACCCATATAGCAGCCGCCAATCTCCGAACGTTCATCCACCACACCTACCGCAAGTCCCGGAAGCCAGGAATTTCCTTCCGATATCTGACGGATCAGATCTCTTAACAGTGTCGTCTTACCACATCCCGGCGGCGATACGATCAATGTATGACATAACAACCGGTTACATACAATATAGGGAAATACCGCATCGGCGCATCCGATCATCTCATGTGCCACACGGATATTTACCGAGGAAATGTATTTCAGGTTCTTTACCTTCCCATTTTCCATAATAGCCTGTCCCGACAATCCCACTCTGTGTCCTCCTTCGATCGTGATAAATCCCTGCCGCATCTCCTGCTCGCACGCATATAGGGAATAATTACTGATGTATTCCAGCATTTCGCGGATATTATCTTTCGTCACCAGGTATGGCCGTCTGGCTTTCGCTCCGGGAATAACTTCTGTGTCATGATACAGGAAGATCAGCGGCTTTCCCTCCCGGAGACGGATCTCCTGTAAGTATTCGAACTCCAGCTTTTCCTTTTGTATAATACTTCTGACATCCCATGGCAGGACTTTTAAGATTGTATCTTCTTTCATGTTCATCACCTCTTTACACCCATGTATATGTGGATGGGCGGAGATTATGACTGGTATTTTTCCAGAAACACAAAAAAGCCTCGGGTTTCCACTACCGGAAATCCGAGGCTTTCACATAACATCTGATATTAAATTATAATCTTATTCCGCTACATCCTTCATAGAGAATGAGATTCTTCCCATCTTGTCCTTGCCAAGGCATACAACCTTAACAACATCGCCAAGTGTGAGAACGTCTTCTACACGATTCACTCTTTCTTTGGAAAGCTTAGAAATGTGTACCATTCCTTCTTTTCCAGGTGCGAACTCAAGGAATGCACCGAAGTCTTTAATGCTGACAACTTTTCCTTCCAGAACCTGTCCGGCCTCAAAATCTGTGACGATGATGTGGATCATCTTCTGTGCTTCTTCCATACCTTTGGCATCTGTTCCGCAGATAGATACGGCACCATCATCTGTAATGTCGATCTTCACACCTGTCTGCTCGATGATCGCATTGATTGTCTTTCCACGCTGTCCAACAACATCACCGATCTTCTGTGGATCGATCTGCATCTGAATGATCTTCGGAGCGAATTCTCCAACCTCTGCTCTTGGAGCATCGATTGCTTTATTCATAACTTCATCAATGATGTAAAGTCTTGCTTTTCTTGTCTTAGCAATAGCCTCTTCAATGATCGGTCTTGTCAGTCCGTGGATCTTGATATCCATCTGGATCGCTGTGATACCTTTATGTGTACCGGCTACCTTGAAGTCCATGTCTCCGAAGAAGTCTTCCAGTCCCTGGATATCTGTAAGCACCAGATAATCATCGTCTGTATCACCGGTAACAAGTCCACATGAGATACCTGCTACTGCAGCCTTGATTGGTACACCTGCTGACATCAGTGACATAGAAGATGCACATACACTTGCCTGAGAAGTAGAACCGTTAGATTCGAATGTCTCAGATACAGTACGGATCGCATACGGGAATTCTGCTTCGCTTGGAAGTACCGGAAGCAGCGCACGCTCTGCCAGTGCTCCATGTCCGATCTCGCGGCGTCCCGGTCCTCTGGATGGCTTTGTCTCACCTACAGAGTATGATGGGAAGTTGTAGTGGTGCATATATCTCTTGACTGTCTCTGCTTCATCCAGACCATCCAGTTTCTGAGCTTCAGAAAGTGGTGCTAATGTACAGATATTGCAGATCTGTGTCTGTCCACGAGTGAACATTGCTGAACCATGTACTCTAGGGATCAGGTCAACTTCTGCCGCAAGTGGTCTGATCTGGTCGATCTCTCTTCCGTCCGGACGTTTGTGGTCTTTTAAGATCATTTTACGTACGGTCTTCTTCTGGTACTGATATACAGCCTCCGGAAGAACTGCAAGCCACTCTTCATTTTCAGCAAATGCTTCCTCTAATTTTTCTGTTACGGCACGGATATTCTCTTCTCTTGTCTGTTTATCATCGGAGAATACTGCTACTTCCATCTCTTCCGGAGTAACAATCTCTTTGATTGCTGCAAAGAGTTCTTCCGGAACTGCACAGCTTTCATATTCGTGTTTTGGTTTTCCGCATTCTGCCACGATTGTGTCAATAAATGCGATTACTTTCTGGTTTAATTCATGCGCTGCAAAGATCGCATCGATCATCTGCTGCTCAGGAACTTCGTTTGCTCCTGCTTCGATCATGATGACTTTCTCTTTTGTTGAAGCAACCGTTAAAGCCATGTCAGACACTGCTTTCTGAGCTGCTGTAGGGTTGAATACGAATTCTCCGTCAACCAGACCTACCTGTGTAGTAGAGATCGGTCCGTCAAACGGGATATCAGAGATTGTTGTTGCGATTGCTGCACCAAGCATAGCTGTAAGCTCCGGTGAACAGTCCTGATCGACAGATAATACAAGGTTCTCCAGTGTTACATCGTTACGGTAGTCCTTTGGGAACAGTGGTCTCATCGGACGGTCGATTACACGGCATGTAAGGATTGCGTTTTCAGATGCTTTCCCCTCTCTCTTATTGAATCCTCCAGGGATCTTTCCTACTGCATACATTCTTTCGTTGTATTCAACGCTCAGTGGGAAGAAATCGATTCCGTCTCTTGGCTTCTCTGAAGCAGTTGCTGTACACAGTACAGTTGTATCACCATAATGCATTAACACAGCACCATTTGCCTGTTTTGCAACTCTGCCGACATCAACTCTTAAGGTTCTTCCGGCGAGTTCCATCTCAAATGTTTTATACATAAATGTGTTCTCCTTTATTTTTTCTTTTGTGGTTCAAGATCACCCCGAAACTACTGAAAAACACATTTTTATATCAAATATACTTTTCAGTGGTCTCGGTGAAGTTTTCCCAATCCACAATCTTATTTATTATAGCATACACTTTCACAAAAAGCTATACCCAAAATCGTTCACATAATCTGCCGCCGATGACTTCTATTGCTTATTCCGACAATGAAAAAGGGACATTCTTCCGAATGTCCCCATAAAAAGCATGAATTATTTTCTTAATCCAAGTTTCTCGATCAGTGCACGATATCTTTCGATGTCTGTCTTCTTCAGGTATGCAAGAAGTCCTCTTCTCTGTCCTACCATCTTAAGAAGTCCTCTTCTTGAGTGGTGATCCTTTGGATTAGCTTTGAAATGATCTGTAAGATCATTGATTCTTGCTGTCAGGATAGCGATCTGTACTTCCGGTGATCCTGTATCTCCTGCTGTTCTGCCATACTGTGCTACGATCTGTTCTTTCTGTTCTTTAGAAATCATGTTTGTTTCCTCCTGTATTCTCTTAAATTAAAACGCCTGATATTAAGTAACGGTTGGAGTTTCCAGTTACCGAACACCGGCTTCAACGTTGCTTAGTATATCATATGAACTTCCCTGTGTAAAGAGAAATTTATACAATTCCAAAATATTCCATTCCCTTTGCAATATCCTTATCAATCTGTCTTTTCAGCGCATCGATCCCGTCAAATTTCTGTTCCGGTCTCCGGAATTCCTTAAGATTAATACGAACTTTTTCTCCGTATGCATTTCCCGAATATCCAAAAAGAAACGCTTCGATCAACAACTTCTTCTCTTCCGTTACAGTGGGCTTAATACCGACATTTGCAATCCCCGGATAGGTCTTGTCCTGTACATCAATCTTACAGAAATAGACTCCGTGTGCCGGCACGATCTTCCCGTCAGGCCATGCAACATTCAGTGTCGGAAATCCGAGCGTACGGCCAAGCTGTCTGCCATGTTCGACCATCCCCTCTACTTCAAATGGATAACCAAGCAGCTTTTCTGCCAGTTCCACATCTCCGGCTTTTACCACTTCTTTTACATAAGTACTGCTGATGATCCGGTCATGATAACATTCTTTTTCTATGACGATCAGCTGATAGTCATATTGATCTGCATATTCCGCCAGCATATGCACATCCCCGCGTTTCTCACATCCGAATGTAAAGTCTGTTCCTACCACAACATATTTGGCATGAAAGAGATCATGAATGATCTCCTGTATAAAATCTTCCGCACTTTTCTGACGGAAAGATTCGGTAAACGGGCATTCGATCAGGTAATCCACTTCGTCTTTTACCCGTTCCTGCCGTTCTTCTCCGACCATCAGAAGTTCCGGGGTGATTCCCATTTCCTTCCATAACGGTCTCATGTCAAACGAACATACGATACTGTTTAACTTCTCTTGTTCTCCTAATTCACGGACTTTCTTCACCAGCATCTGATGGCCTCTGTGTAATCCATCGAACTTTCCAAAAGTCACCGCTGCCCTGCCGCTTTCGTTATATTCCGCAAGCTCCCTGATATACTGCATAGTCATTTTTTCCTCGTTTACTCGTTAAAAAACATCTTGACGATGTGATATTTTTTTTCTTTTTCTTTCCACTGATAAATGGCAATGAATTTACCCGATTCCTCATACAGACGCACCTGATTTTCTTCATTCTGTCCATCTGCCTCTTTCAACATCTTAAGTTCCAGTGGATTCCCGTTTTTCGCAAATGCTTTCCAGTCATCTTTTACCGTGATCTTCGGATAAGACGGGAACATCTCATCGATCGGCACAAGAATTTTCTCAAGCATTCCTTCCTGCTTTAACGCTTCGATCTCTGCCAGCGTCTTTGCATCCTTTATCTGAAATGCCGATACTCTTGTACGAATCAGTGATTCCATACATCCGCCACATCCAAGCTTTTCTCCGATATCATGGCAAAGCGTCCGGATATAGGCTCCCTTGGAACACGCTACTTCCATACGGACTCTTGGCAGATCCATTTCAAGGATCCTGATATCCAGGATCTTAACCGGACGGGCTTTTCTTTCTATGACCTTTCCTTCTCTGGCAAGCTCATATAACTTTTTCCCGTTCACCTTAAGTGCCGAATACATCGGCGGGATCTGATCATAATCTCCGATAAAGCTTTCGATTGCTTCTCTTACTTTCTCTTCCGTAAGTGATTCTGTACTTCTTTCTTCCAGAATCTCGCCTGTAATATCCTGTGTATCAGTCGTTTTACCCAGAAGCATAACTGCCTCATAAGTCTTATCCTTATCCGTCAGAAGATCACAAAGCTTTGTTGCTTTTCCCAGACAAACCGGAAGAACACCTGTCGCATCCGGATCAAGTGTTCCGGTGTGTCCGATCTTTTTCTGTCCCACGATCCCACGAAGTTTTGCTACTACATCGTGGGAAGTGAACCCTTTTTCTTTATACACATTGATGATTCCGTGTATCATAGTTTACTGCTCCTGTGTCTTTTCCAGTTTTTCCATCTGTGCTTCGATCTGTTTGGACAGATTGTTCAGCACATCAAACGGTGTTCCTGTCATTGTAAACCCAGATGCCTTCTTATGACCACCGCCGCCAAAATACTGTGCGATCTTGCTGACATCGATTTTCTCTTTGGAACGGAGGCTTACTTTGAATTCATTCTGTTTCAACTCATACATGAATACAGCAACCTCTACTCCTTCTGTCACACGAAGCTGGCTTACAATTCCTTCCAGATCTTTAGGTCCCACACCGTAAAAATCCATCACATCTTTCCGAATATAGGACGCGATACCTGTTCCATTTAAAAACAGGATACTTTCCATCAGTGCACGGCCCATCACAAGATTCTGCGCATAAGATTTCGCATAGAATGTATCTTCTATGATCTTCGGCCCGTCAATGCCTTTTTCCAGAAGATTTGCAGCCACCCGGAATGTCTCCGGTCCGGCACAGGAATACTGGAATACTCCCGTATCATGCACGATTCCAAGATAAAGTGCTTCCGCTACATTTTTAGAAATCTTCTCTTCATCCAGCAGTCCGTATACCAGCTCTGATGTTGAACTTGCTTCCGGAACGATATGATTGACCTCTGCAAAACCAATGTTGCTGATATGATGATCTACACAGAATGTATGCTTTGCTTTTACAAACAATGGTTTGGAATACTCCAGTCTGTCTGTATCCCCACAATCCAGGGAAATAAAGAGATCATATATTTTTTCTTCATTATCCACAGACTCCAGAATTGTCTCTGTTCCGTTTAAGAAATGAAAAGATTCCGGGATGTCTTTCAGATAAATGTCTACGGTTTTATCACTGTAATTCTCGCGGATATACTGTCCGAGTCCCACGCAGGAACCCACACAGTCTCCATCCGGACGTATATGTCCGCCGATCGCGATCGACGACACATTTTCCAATACTTTATTCAGCATCTTCCTCAACACCTTCCGTTTTCAGGTCCCTGGTTACTTCATCAATCTTCTTTGACATATTGACACCATATTCAATGGACTGATCCAGTACAAACTTAATCTCCGGTGTGTTACGCAGATTCAGTGTTCTGGCCAGCTCACGGCGGATATATCCTTCCGCGCTCTGCAGGCCTTTGATCGTCTGCTCCTGCTCATAAGCATCTCCGAGCACACTGATATATGCCTTACATGTCTTAAGGTCCGGCGCAACTTCTGCGGCTACAACCGAAGTCCACGGTGCAACACGCGGGTCTTTTAAGCCCCCGCGGATGATGTTCGATAACTCGTGCTGCACCTCTGTATTTACTCTTGTATTCTTAATACTTCTTTTTCTCATTTTTATATCAACTCCTAGCGTGGAATCTCTACCATCTCAAATGCCTCTACGAGGTCACCTTCTTTGATGTCATTGAAGTTTGCAAATACGAATCCGCATTCGTAACCTGCTTTTACTTCTTTTACATCGTCTTTGAATCTCTTCAGTGATGCCAGAGGTCCTTCAAATATTACAATACCGTCACGTGTCAGGCGGACAGAACAGTCTCTCTTGAACAGACCATCAAGGACATAAGATCCGGCAATTGTTCCGACTCCCGAAGCCTTGAATGTCTGACGTACTTCTGCGTGTCCGAGTACTTTCTCCTCAAATACAGGATCCAGCATACCTTTCATGGCCGCTTCTACGTCTTCGATCGCATTGTAGATGACACGGTACAGACGAATGTCTACACCTTCACGGTCTGCCGTTTCTTTTGCAGTTGCATCAGGACGTACATTGAATCCGATGATAATAGCATTTGATGCAGAAGCAAGACTTACATCCGATTCATTGATCGCACCAACACCACCGTGGATGATCTTAACGACCACTTCATCGTTCGAGAGTTTCAGCAGGCTCTGTTTGATTGCTTCTACAGATCCCTGTACATCTGCTTTTACGACGATTCCAAGTTCTTTTAAGTTACCCTCCTGGATCTGTGTAAACAGATCATCCAGAGAAAGTTTGGATTTTGTCTCTTCCAGAAGTTTTACTTTGCTCTGTGAGATAAATGTCTCTGCGAAGTTTCTTGCTTCTTTTTCATTTCCGCATCCAACGATAACCTCTCCGGCATTCGGTACATCATTCAGTCCCAGGATCTCTACCGGTGTAGACGGGCCTGCTTCTTTGACTCTTCTTCCCTTATCATCCATCATGGCTCTTACTTTACCAAACGCAGAACCGGCAGCGATTGGATCTCCGACGCGAAGTGTTCCCTTCTGAACCAGGATATTGGCAACAGAACCTCTTCCCTTATCCAGTTTTGCTTCCAGGACAAGACCTCTGGCACGACGGTTTGGATTTGCCTTTAATTCCATTACTTCTGCTGTCAGAGCGATCATTTCCATCAGATCTTCCAGTCCTTCACCTGTCTTGGCAGATACCGGAACAAAGATCGTGCTTCCACCCCAGTCTTCCGGAATCAGTTCATACTCTGTCAGTTCCTGTTTTACACGGTCGATGTTGGCACTAGGTTTATCCATCTTATTAACAGCAACGATGATCTCTACACCCGCAGCCTTTGCATGGTTGATCGCTTCTACTGTCTGCGGCATAACACCATCATCTGCTGCTACTACAAGAACAGCGATATCTGTAGAACTTGCTCCACGCATACGCATTGCTGTGAACGCCTCATGTCCCGGAGTATCCAGGAATGTGATCTTCTCTCCGTTGATTTCTACAACATACGCACCAATGTGCTGTGTGATACCACCGGCCTCACGGTCAATAACATTGGTATGACGGATCGCATCCAGAAGAGAAGTTTTACCATGGTCAACGTGACCCATAACACAGACTACCGGCGGACGTTTCTTCATTTTCTTTTCGTCCTCTTCGTCTTCCTTCAGAAGTTCTTCGATTACATCTACAACTTCTTCCTTCTCACACAGAACATCGAATTCCAGTGCGATCTCTTCTGCTGTCTCGTAATCGATTTCCTGGTTTACAGTAGCGATCTTGCCCTGCATAAACAGCTTTTTCACGATCACAGATGGTACGATCTTCATCTTGTCTGCCAGTTCTTTGATTGTCAGAACTTCCGGGATTGTGATCTGTTTGATCTCTTCTTCTACCTTCTGCTCTTTCTGCTGTGGTTTCTGAAGCTGCTGCTTCGGCTCGTTTTTCTTCTTACCCTTTGGCATTCTTTCTTCATCATCACGACGATAATCTTTCTTCTTGTGATCGTCTTTTCCCTTGGCATTCTTTCTCTGTGGTTTCTGCCCTTCGATTGCAGGAGCCGGAATGCTTGTGTTATTTCTTCTGTCATTTCTTCTGTTATCTGATTTTTCTCCGAATTTGCGTCCCTGTCTGTCATCACCACGGTTGTTGTCATATCTGTTATCGCGGTCTCCCTGATTTCTGTCGGAACGTCCATTCTGCGGACGGTCACCTCTCTGGAATCTCTGTCCGCCTCTTCCTTCCTGACGATCACTACGTCCGTCTCTTCCACCGCCGCGTCTGTCGCTGCCGCGGTTATTTCTGTTGTCGTCTCTGTTTGATCTATCTGTTCTTTCTGTTCTTTCATTTCTGTCCGGTCTTTCGTTTCTTTCCGGACGTCTGCCCTGTGCTCTTTCTGCTGCCGGCCTCTCTGTTCTCTTTGGAGCCTGTGCCTCTCCTGTTGCTGTGTTCTGTGCCGCAGGGCGCTTTGCCGGACGGCCGTTATTTGCCTGCATCTGTTTTCCCTGTCCGGAATTCTGACGGTTTCCGCCGGATCTTCTTCCTTTATTACCGCCGTTCTGTGTATTCTGCGGACGGAATACATGCACGATATTCTTTTTCTTTGGTGTTTCTGATTTTTCTGTATTTTCGTTTATATTTGTTTCTATATCTTTATTTGACATATGATCTGCCTCCTCTACGCAATTGTCTGATTCTCTGTGTCTATATGCTTCCGGATACCTTTTGCGAATCCCTCATCAAGGACCACCAAAGATGCGCGGAATTCTTTTCCCATTGCATGCCCCAATGTCTCTTTGTCTTTGTAAAAATAGATCGGAACCTGATAAAAGTCACACATGTTCTGAAATTTCTTCTTGGTATTATCGGATGCATCGTCTGCAACGATCACAAGACATGCTCTTCCGGATTTTACTTCTTTCTCCGTACAGAACTCTCCACTTGCAACCTTGCCGGCTTTTGTAGCCAGACCAATCATAGATAATGCTTTATTCTGACTCAAGTACTTCCATCTCCTTTTCCAGTGCTTCATACACTTCTTTTGGAATAGCCTGCTTAAAGGATCTCTCCAGGCCTTTGTTCTTCACTGCTTTTGCAAGGCAGCCGCCATTCGGACAGAGATAAGCACCGCGTCCGTTCTTTCTTCCTGTCGCATCCAGCAGAAATTCTCCCTCCGATGTGCGGATGACACGAATCATCTCTTTTTTACTCTTCATTTCCTGACATCCTACGCATTTGCGCATAGGAACTTTTTTATTTACTCCCACGAATTATCACCTATTCCTCTGTGTCCTCAACTTCGTCGAATGTGATCTCTGTGTCGTCTTCATCATATTCAGCATCTGCCGTGTTCTCTACATCGAATTCTTCTGCATCGTCATCATACTCTTCTTCGTACACGCCCTCGCTTAATTCCATGTAGTTTTCCGGAAGTTCTCCGGACTCGATTGCCTGCGTTTCATTTTTGATGTCGATCTTATATCCTGTCAGTCTTGCTGCAAGTCTTGCATTCTGTCCTTCTTTACCGATTGCCAGAGATAACTGATAATCCGGAACGATAACGCTGGCTGTCTTTTCATCCGGATCAGCCATTACAGAGATAACCTTTGCCGGGCTTAATGCATTCTCGATCAGAATAGCCGGGTTGTCACTCCAGTTGATGATATCGATCTTCTCCCCACGCAGCTCATTGACGATCGCATTGACTCTGGCTCCATTCATACCGACGCATGCTCCGACCGGATCTACATCAGGATCGTTAGACCATACGGCAATTTTTGTTCTGCTTCCCGCTTCTCTTGCAATGCTCTTGATCTCTACGGTACCATCCTTCACTTCTGTAACTTCTGATTCAAACAGCCGTTTTACAAGTTCCGGATGTGTACGGGACACGAGGATCTTTGGTCCCTTTGTCGTATTCTTTACTTCTACTACATATAATTTGATACGTTCTGTTGGTTTGAATACCTCGCCTTTTACCTGTTCGTTCTCTGTCAGCATAGCATCCGCCTTACCAAGGTTGATGCTGACATTCTTTCCGACATAACGCTGCACAACACCTGTTACGATATCTTTTTCTTTTTCAAAATACTGATCGTATACAACCTTACGCTCTTCTTCGCGGATCTTCTGCAAGATCAGGTTCTTGGCATTCTGTGTTGCAATACGTCCGAATGATTTAGACTCGATCGGAATATGCACGATATCACCAAGTTCAAACTTGCTGTCAATCTCTTTTGCATCTTCCAGACTGATCTGTTCCAGTTTGTCTTCTACTTCTTCCACAACTGTTTTCTCAGCATATAACTGATACTCGCATGTTTCTTTGTTCATGATCAGTTTGATATTATCTGTTTTACCGAAATGGTTTTTACAGGCATTCATCAGTGAATTTTCAATGGCGTCTAACAGTGTTTCTTTGCTGATATCTTTCTCTTTCTCCAGTATATTTAACGCTTCTAATAATTCTGTATTCATGGTCTTTCCTCCTTGCTTATCCATGCCGTTTAAAAATCAAACGCTAATCGGATCAGTGCGATCTCGCTCTTTTCAAATGTTTTCTCAGTCTCATCTTCCATCTCGATCGTAACCGTTGTCTCATCGTAATCTTTTAAGATTCCGGTGAATTCTTTCTGTCTGTCAATCATGCGGTAGGTTCTGATCTCGACTTCTTCTCCAAGGCTTCTTCTGAAGTCTTTTTCCTTCTTCAGCGGTCTGCCAAGTCCGGGTGAACTGACTTCCAGTATATAGGAATCTTCGATATAATCTTTCTCATCCAAAATGTCGGAAAGTCTGCGGCTTACAGCCTCACAGTCATTCACTCCGATTCCGCCCGGTTTATCAATATATGCACGAAGATACCAGTTACTTCCTTCTTTTACATATTCGACATCCACCAGTTCAAATCCATACTCTTCCACGATTGGAAGCAGGATCTCTTCTGTTTTCTGTTCATACATTTCTCTTTTTGACAATCTAAAATCCTCCTTATGCAGACCTTATTTATCTACGTTATACGATCAGCCGGTCTTCTTTCATTTATGCTTTTCACCTGCTTATCTGCAGGATCTGCTGCTGTCAGATTCTGCTGCATACTTTGATATGCAACAAAGAAGAGTGAACGATATGTCCACTCTTCTGCCGGTTGATTTATGTAACTGAATTAACTATAGCACCGTTTTTCTGCAAAATCAAGGGATTTTGCGTATTTTTTACATTTTTCCATGTTTGAATGCCATCATCATCTCATTTGTCAGGCTCAGATCTTCGGCCTCTACCGGCATCTGCTCCCTTTCAAACCACTCTGCCATAGCAAGTTCATCGGTATCGAGCGTGATACCGTCTTCCCCGTCCAGTTCACAGAAGAATCCCATCAGCAGTGTATCGGTAAAGGACCACGGCTGACTCTTATAATACCGCAGATTCTTTACCTTCAGTCCGACTTCTTCCATGACCTCACGCCTTACTGTCTCCTCAATGGATTCACCCGTTTCATTAAAGCCTGCGAGCAGTGCATACTTTTTGTATTCTCTTCCCGCATACTTCGACATCAGGATCTTATTTCCATGTGTGACAGCTATGATCACCGCCGGACATATCTTCGGAAATTCCATCATTCCACAATCCGGACAACGCATCATACGTTCTTTGTCGTCATGTACCATAGGCTGCCCGCAGTGGCCGCAGAATTTCCGTGACTGATACCAGCGGTAAAGCTGCCATCCTGTCACTGCGGCAAATTGTCTGTACTTTGGTCTGGCCTTGCGGAAATACTGATTATCCTTCAGTTCAAACCCCGGAAAGTCTGCCGGGTCGATCCCATCCGTCAGATAGTATCCCTGTCCGTCAATCGAGAAGAGATACGTATAATCTTCATAGATATCCGGATAACAGACTGCAGCCTCTTTGAATGTCAGGAAAGAAATCTCCTGATCTTCCAGCTTCACCAGAATCTTTCTTCCTTCATAATACAAGATCACGCTGTCTTCCTTTGGCGGCTCTGGGACATATTCATTTCTATATACATGTGGTTCAATGTTCTGTATCATATCGTTTACCCTCTGTACTTTGTTCCTGTACCATCTCGTTTTGCAAGCTTCAGACGGTTCAGGGTGACTTCTTTTTCATGGTATGAAATCTTACACTCAGTTCCCTCTTCAAACAGGTATACATTCGTCAATGCATCGTCTTTTTTCAAGCGGATACCCCGCACTCCGATCGCGCCTTTCTTCTTCTCCGTAACTTCTGCTGCCGGAAAACGCAGGAAAAATCCATCTGCCGTCTGCAGTACAATATGCTGGTTCTCCGTCACCACCCTGATATTCACGACTTCATCTTCCGGCTGAAGTTTCGTTGCCGCAATGGTGCGTTTTGTTACCTGGAATTCGCTTCCGCCGACCTTCTTGACCATGCCCTGCTTTGTGACAAACAACAGATTCGCATACCGCATCTGTTCGGAATCACAGATATATACAATTTCTTCCTGTGTACTGTCGTAATTACTGATATTGTCGATCGGCTGTCCTTTATCACGGAATTTTCCATATGGGAGATCCATCACTTTCACCTGATGCATCTTCCCATCCTTTGTAAAAATACAGATCCTGCCGGTATTCATGCAGTGCAGGATGTATTTATTTTCATTATCTGCTGCCTCTTTATTACGCTCATACGTACTGACATCAACCGTCTTCGCATATCCGAAACGATCCATCAGGAATACGATCTCCTGCTCTTCCACTTTCTTCTCTTCAAACACAGCCTCTTCTGCATTCTCTACAACCGTACGTCTCTTTCTTGCGAATTCTTTCTTGATACGGTCCAGATCTTCCATGATGACAGCTGCCATAGAATCATAATTGTTCAAGATATCTTCATATCTTGCGATCTTCGCAAGTGTCTCCTCGTGCTCTTTCTGAAGTGCTTCAATCTCCAGACCGATCAGTTTATAGAGCCTCATTTCCAGGATCGCAGTTGCCTGACGCTCTGTAAACCTTAACATTCCTGCCATTTTTTTTGAAATAGAAGACTTGAATTTGATATTCTCTGTCTCACCGTTCACCAGACATGCCTTTGCATCTTTTATGCTCTGGCTTCCTCTTAAGATCTCAATGATCAGGTCGATTACATCACACGCTTTGATCAGACCTTCCTGGATTTCTTTTTTATCCTGTTCTTTCTTCAGCAGTGTATTATATTTTCTCGTTGCCATGTCAAACCGGAAGTCTACATGTGCCTCAATAATACGTTTCAGACCCATGGTCTCCGGTCTTCCGTCTGCAACTGCCAGCATATTTACTCCGAAAGTATCTTCCAGTCTGGTCTTCTTATAAAGCATATTGGTCAGGTTTTCTACATCTGCACCTTTTTTCAGGTCGATGACGATACGGATGCCTTCTTTGGATGACTGGTTGGAAATGTCTACGATATCCGTTGTCTTCTTGGTCTCCACCAGATTGCAGACATCATTTAAGAATTTTCCGATTCCCGCACCGATCATCGTATACGGGATCTCTGTGATAACCAGACGCTTCTTTCCGCCCTTCACATCTTCCACTTCAACTTTTCCGCGGATCTTGATCTTTCCGGTTCCTGTCTCGTATATCTGTGGCAGGTCGTCCTTATTGACCACGATTCCTCCTGTCGGGAAGTCCGGTCCTTTGATATATTTCATTAATTGTCGGGTCGTGATCTCATCATTTTTCATGTAGGCTTTCACCCCATCCACAACCTCACCCAGATTGTGTGTCGGGATACTGGTTGCCATACCGACCGCAATACCTTCCGCACCGTTGACCAGAAGGTTCGGAATACGTACCGGAAGTACGGCCGGTTCCTTCTCTGTCTCGTCAAAGTTTGGCACAAAGTCTACAATGTCCTTGTCCAGATCGGCCAGATATGCTTCCTGCGTGATCTTCGCAAGCCTCGCTTCGGTATAACGCATTGCCGCTGCACCGTCTCCTTCGATCGAACCAAAGTTACCGTGTCCGTCTACAAGGACCATCCCTTTTTTAAATTCCTGTGCCATGACCACCAGTGCATCATAGATGGAGCTGTCCCCATGCGGGTGATATTTACCCATGGTATCTCCGACGATACGCGCACACTTACGGTACGGTTTATCATACCGTATTCCCAGTTCATGCATGTCATAAAGTGTACGTCTCTGTACCGGTTTTAATCCGTCTCTTACATCCGGCAGGGCTCTGGCAATGATTACACTCATCGCATAATCAATATATGATTTTTTCATCACATCCGAATATTCGGTTCTGATGATCTGTGAATCCTGCATTTTCTCTCTCCTATTCTATATATCAAGTTCCGCTTCCGTCGCATTCTCATAGATAAAGGAACGTCTCGGCGGTACTTCCGATCCCATCAGCATCTCGGTTACACCGGATGCCATTCTCGCATCTTCAATCTCTACCAGTTTCAGGATCCTGGTCTCCGGATTCAGGGTAGTCTCCCACAACTGCTCCGCATCCATCTCTCCAAGACCTTTGTATCTCTGCAAGGTAAATGGACCGTCATGTGTCTTTCTGTATTTTTCCAGTGCCTTGTCATCATACAGATACTCTTCTTCGCCCTTCTTCGGCATCGCCTTGTAAAGAGGCGGCATCGCAATATAGACATGTCCTTCAAAGATCAGTTCCGGCATAAAGCGGTAGAACAACGTCAGGAGCAGTGTCGAGATATGGGCACCATCCACGTCCGCATCAGCCATGATGATAATCTTATCATAACGCAGTTTGCTGATGTCAAAGTCATTTCCGTATCCTTCGGAAAATCCACAGCCAAATGCATTGATCATTGTCTTGATCTCTGCGTTTGCCAGTACTTTATCGATACTTGCTTTTTCCACATTCAGGATCTTACCACGGATTGGCAGGATTGCCTGGAACATACGGTCTCTGGCCGTCTTTGCAGAACCTCCGGCAGAATCCCCCTCCACAATGAAAATCTCACATTTTGACGCATCACGGCTCTCACAGTTGGCAAGCTTTCCGTTACTGTCAAATGAGTATTTCTGCTTTGTCAGCAGATTGGTCTTCGCACGTTCTTCCGTCTTGCGGATCTTTGCCGCCTTTTCTGCACATCCGATCACCTTCTTAAGGGTCTCAAGATTCCGGTCAAAAAAGCGGATGATCTCATCATTCGTCACCTTACTACAAGCTTTCGCCGCATCCGGGTTATCAAGCTTTGTCTTGGTCTGTCCTTCGAATCTCGGATCCGGATGTTTGATCGATACGATTGCAGTCATACCGTTACGGATATCCGCCCCGGTAAAATTCGCATCCTTTTCTTTCAAAACTCCAAGTTCTCTTGCATACTGGTTGATTGCTGTCGTAAACGTCGTCTTGAATCCGGTCAGATGCGTTCCTCCCTCTGCATTATAGATATTATTGCAGAAACCAAGCACATTTTCATGGAACTCATTGACATACTGGAAAGCCACCTCAACTTCGATGCCTTCTGCTTCCCCTTTGAAATACACCGGATCATGCACGACTTCTTTTTTGTGATTCAGTTCGCGGATGAATCCAAGGATTCCATCCGGCTCATGATAAATGACCTGTTCCGGCTCCGCTCCCCTCTTATCTTCGAACACGATCTTAAGATCCGGGTTCAGATACGCTGTCTCATGAAGCCTGCTTTTTACCTCTTCTGCTTTGAACTTTGTCTTTTCAAATATAGTATCATCCGGAAGGAAATTCACCTTCGTTCCGGTCTTTCTTGTCTTTCCGATCGTCGGCAATAATCCGTCTTCCAGTTCGATCACCGGTTTTCCCTGTTCATACCTGTCATGATGGATATATCCGTCCCTGCTGATCTGTACATCCATATAAGTTGACAATGCATTTACGACAGAGGAACCGACACCATGGAGTCCCCCGCTGGTCTTGTATGCCGAATCGTCGAACTTTCCGCCCGCATGAAGTGTCGTATATACCACACGTGCCGCCGATACGCCGGTCGCATGAAGGTCTACCGGCACACCACGTCCGTTATCTGCGATCGTTGCTGATCCATCTTTTTCCAATGTCACATGGATCTCGTTGCAGTATCCAGCCAGGTGCTCATCCACCGCATTATCCACGATCTCATAAATCAGATGGTTCAGGCCTTTGGTAGAAACACTTCCTATATACATTCCGGGTCTTTTTCTTACCGCTTCCAGTCCTTCCAGGATCGCGATACTGCCCGCATCATATGTATTCTTTTTCGCCATTCTTTCTATATCCTTTCTCCGTTTCATCCGTATGAAAAATGCTGAAAGCTATTCTGTCATATATTATTCATAAGGATCATACAGATTTTTCCATACTTTGAATATCTTATCATAAAAATATTTTTGAATCAAGACAACACCTGATGCAGAAGTTCTGCAAGAATCTCCATCGCATTGCGCATCTCTTCCACTGTATTGGTCTGCGCTCCGGCTTCGATCAGAAGTGTCTTTGGCTTGAAATGCATATTATAACGGTACGCACGCAGAAAAATGTGTCTGGCAAATCCCGGATAATATGTTGCCGCTGCAATCTCCATCTGCAGGGAAAATGCCAGGTTATCTTCCAGGTATGGGTTGGACAGATAACTGATATTTCCATTTGCCCGCGTCCTGCTGAGCCCGTTGAAGAACATGATCTGCGCCGTCGGCTTACCGTCTATCTCTGTCACCAGGTGCGTCCCTTCCGCCACGCCATCCCGGTGAAGATCGATCACAACTTCGATAGCCGGATTCTCTTTCAGTATTTTCTGCACATCCGGCTCTGCAAGCTGATACGCCTTACTCCGATCCAGTTTTCCATTCACCAGATCATATACCCCTTCGTGATGATATGTGGATATTCCATACTTTTGATTCAAAAGTTCAGACAGATACGTCCCCATTCCCACAATTGATGTACCGGCATCTCCCGGGACAGAATCTGCAAATTGTTCCTGGGAATGCGTGTGGTAGATCAGGACTTTAGCCCCTTTTGTATCCGGATTTAATTTCATATCTTTTCCCATCAGCTTATCTGCATTGATCAGTCCCTCATCTGCCATAGTACTGCTGTCCACGGTATAGAAATGACTCATAAGATATTCATAATCTCTTAGCTTTTCCATGGAAATATCTGCTTTTACCACTGGTGTTTTCCATGTCTCCTTCTCCTCTGTATCCGGATTCTGTGTGATCAGTTTGCCATTTTTATCTACAGCGTTCTCATCATTTTCCTGTTTTTCCAGTATCATGGCATACGTCCTGGAATCTTCGCCGGCCGTCTCTTCCTTCCCTTGTTCTGTCATAAATGCACCGGCAGGCCATAACCACCGCATCACTGCCCATGCCAGATCCTTTGACGGAGTATCCGTCTGATCCTTTTCTGCCGCATAGACAAGTGCCGGCAGCATCATTCTGACAGCACCGTCCGCAATCTCCTGTTTCCCTTTTTCTGCAAAAACCCTTTCATTTATTATTCCGTTTCCGACACCTGTTTCTTTCATGATACAGATCAGAAAACATCCGGCAATGATCCTCACCGCATGCTGTATATATTTTTTGCATCTGCTCTGCATGTCTTGTTCTTTCACACCTGCACACCCCGATATTTTGTTAATCTTACGCTCTACTTTCTAAAGGTAAGGTATGCAGTCATCTCACTTTCTATGCTGTTTCTTCTTTTTTTCTGATTCCCCTGCTTTTCCTGAAAATAACAGATTCAATGCCTCCGAGACGGTATAGCTGATCCTTCTTATCGTCTCATCGATATCTTTCGGTGTTACGAACATTCCGTTCAGATGTGGTGCGATCAGTTCTTTTACCAGTTCGTATTTTTCCGCAGAATTGTATCCTTGCAATACGACACCTACCCCTTTCAAATTCTCCGACGTCTCCAGTGCCGCAATAAAATTCTCCATCGTGTCATTTACAATCGTTGCGGCATCCACTACCGTCGGAACACCGATCGCGATCACCGGGATTCCCATCGTCTCTTTCGTGATCACGCTTCTGTGATTCCCCACACCCGCTCCGGGATGGATCCCGGCATCCGAGATCTGTATGGTCCGGTTCAGTCTTTTACTGCTTCTTGCCGCCAGCGCATCGATCACCAGGATCATATCCGGCTTTGTCTCCTTTACGACTCCCTGCACAATCTCTGCCGTCTCCATCCCTGTCTGCGCCATCACTCCCGGAACGATTGCACTTACGATCCGGCTTTCTTCTTCTACGCCATATCTTCCATATTCCTGTACCATATGCCTGGTGATATTCAACTGATCTACCACATATGGTCCCAACGCATCCGGCGTCACTTCACGGTTACCAAGCCCTACTGTCAATATCGAGCATCCCTTTTCTTTCGAATGCTCTTTTTTCGTTTCCTCATTTTCCACATATTTTTCCAAAAATCCTGCCAGAGTTTCTGATATCTCTCTGTGATATCCATCGTCTGCCGATGCCATATCAGGGACTTCCAATGTAAGATATGTTCCCACCGGTTTTCCCATCATCTTCGCCCCGTTCTCCGTTTCAATCCTGACGGTTGTAATCTTAATCTCCCTCTCTTCATCGTATTCTTCTTCCAGTACAACGCCGGACACTTCTACATGATCTGATTCAAACCGTTCTTTTTGCTCCATCGCAAGATCCGTCCGGATCGTATACTTTTCCACCATCGTTTTCTCCATCCTTTCTTAAATTAATACTAGTTTTTCCAATATTTTCAGAAATATGTATTGACAGAATCTAATTCATGTCCTAAAATAAATTCGTATGTTTCGTTAGATCGTCCGTGTCCGGCTCTAACGAACTGGAAATCGAATTATAAAAATCGAAATACATTGATATCGGAGGTGGACAAATTGGCTAATATCAAATCTGCAAAGAAAAGAATTTTAGTAAACGAAACAAAAGCTGCTAGAAACAAAGCAATCAAGTCTAAAGTAAAAACTTGCGTAAAGAAAGTTGAAACAGCTGTAGCTAAGAAAGATGCCGCTGCTGCTGCAGAAGCATTAAAAGTTGCAATCGTTGAAATCAACAAAGCTGGAAGCAAGGGTGTTTACCACAAAAACACATGCTCTAGAAAGATTTCCCGTCTGACAAAAGCTGTTAACGGAATTGCTTAATAATAGAGATTAAACTCGAGTTGCAAATTTCGAGCCCGGATCATCCCGTCAATGATCCGGGCTTTTTGTTATAAATACAACCGTAAAGTCCATAATAAAAAGGATATGGCTGATGCCATATCCTTTCAGACTGTAGACAAAGTTGGTGTTGGGATCTATTCCCAGCACCATTTCTCATTATATAACCAATATTTCGACTCATTCTTAAAAATATAAGAAATACTGGACTTAATCTTGCCTCGGAGTTCCAGTATCTTTGCCAGTTTTTTCAAATTCATGCATGCAAAGGTAAGCCCGGCTTTCATTTCCATCCGTGCTTTTCCTATGTATTGTGTATAACGGAAACCATGCTGCTCTTTGGCTGTTCCAAAGATTCTTTCGATAGTTTCTTTTCGCAATTGATAAATTTGTTTGTTTCCTATCCCATATCTGATCTCTTCTGCTTTTTCCATATCTTCTTCCCATACATGACGCATAATCATTTTTGTATGGTCTTTGCTTTCTGTACATTGGGATATTTGTGGACAGTTTTCGCAGAATAGTCCAAAACTTTTATATTCCCGATATCCTTCTCTGTTCGTAGTATGATAAGTCAGTATTTTATTTTCGGGACATATATAACAGTCATAATACTCATCGTAGGCATACTCATATTTCTTGAAAAATCCTTCTTTTGTCATTGGCCGTTTATACGGAAACAAAGGTTTAATTTCATCTTCCAATAGTAAGTGGGCAATCGCCGGTGTTTTATATCCAGCATCTGCAACGATCATTTCTGGCTGATATCCTTTTAATTTGTCATACAGCGATTTAAATGTTCGGCTGTCGTGTTCATTTCCCGGATGTACACTATATCCAAGAATCCATCCATGTTTATCACAGGCCGTTTCTATTGCATAAGCAAAAACATGTTTGTGTTCTCCTTTTCGAAACCATCCACTTTCTGGATCGGTGATGCTACATTTTTGTGTTTTTACATCTTCGGAAACGTCCTCTTTATCTTGTGGATGATCTGCATCTCCATTTCCAGACAAAGGAGGCTTCGGAGGTTTCTTATCTTTCAACGGTTTTTTATCATGTGCGATTCGGTCTTTTTTAATCTCTTTATTTAATTCTTTTTCATACCAAAGTGTCTGTTCACGTGCAATGCGTTTTCTCATTTTTTTACTATTCGCACATGCTTTCACATGCGTTGCATCCACAAATATCTGCTCCGTGTCAACAAGTTTATATTTCATACAGTCTTCAAGAATCTTCGAAAAAATCTGTTCAAAAAGATCCGTGTCCTTAAATCGGCGGGTATAGTTCTTTCCAAATGTAGAAAAATGCGGGACTGGATCCAGCATATCCAGTCCAAGAAACCAACGATAAGCAACATTAACTTCGATTTCTTTCATGGTCTGTCTCATACTTTTGATTCCATAGAGGTATTGAATCATAGGTATTTTTATCAGCATTACAGGATCCATACTTGGTCGCCCATTATCTAAACAATATTTATCTTCAACCAGATCATAGATAAAAGTCCAATCGATTGCCTTATCAATTAAACGGAGCATATGATTCTGAGGAACCATGTCATCCATACAAAACCTAAGCATTTGTTCTCTTTTTTTATCTGCATTTTTAGTCATCATAAAAAACACCGCCTTCTGATATTTATTATATCAGAAAGACGGTTCTAAAAGTAGAAAAGCCCAGCAATTGCTGGACTTTGTCTACAGTCTGAAAGGATATGGCTGATGCCATATCCTTTTTGTATGTATCGTATTCTTACAGATCTGATTAGTTGTTGATCAGTTTGTCTTCTCCATTCCAGCTGTAAAGCTTTCTGATCTCTGCTCCGACTTTCTCTGATGGATGTTCTGAAGCAAGTTTTCTCATAGCTTTGAAGTGTACCTGACGTCCTGCTGGAGACATGTCTAATAAGAAGTCTTTTGCAAATGTTCCGTCCTGGATGTCTGTCAGGATCTGTTTCATAGCTTTCTTTGTCTCAGCTGTAACGATCTTAGGTCCTGTTACATAGTCACCATATTCAGCTGTGTTAGAGATAGAGTATCTCATTCCAGCGAATCCTGACTGATAGATCAGGTCTACGATCAGTTTCATCTCATGGATACACTCGAAGTAAGCGTTTCTTGGATCATATCCAGCTTCGCAAAGTGTCTCGAAACCAGCCTGCATAAGTGCACAAACACCACCGCAAAGTACTGCCTGCTCACCGAAGAGGTCTGTCTCTGTCTCTGTTCTGAATGTTGTCTCAAGAAGACCAGCTCTTGCTCCACCGATTGCAAGACCATATGCAAGTGCACGATCCCAAGCTTTTCCTGTAGCATCCTGCTCTACAGCGATAAGGCAAGGTGTTCCTTTTCCAGCCTGATACTCACTTCTTACTGTGTGTCCCGGTGCCTTAGGAGCGATCATTGTTACATCCACATTCTTTGGTGGGTTGATGCATCCAAAGTGAATGTTGAAACCATGCGCGAACATTAACATGTTACCTTCTTCAAGGTTTGGTTCGATATCTTTCTTGTACATATCTGCCTGTAACTCATCGTTGATCAGGATCATGATGATGTCAGCCTGTTTTGCTGCTTCAGCTGCTGTGAATACTTTGAATCCCTGAGCTTCAGCTTTTGCCCATGATTTACTTCCTTCATAAAGACCAACGATAACATCGCATCCAGACTCTTTTAAGTTCAGAGCATGTGCATGTCCCTGGCTACCATAACCGATGATAGCGATCTTCTGTCCCTCTAATACTGATAAATTACAATCTTCCTGATAAAAAATTCTTGCTGCCATTATAGCATACCTCCTAAAAAATAAATGATTTTTTATTTTCTTAAACAAGGGGTCGCCCTTCCACCGGGCTCGTCTCTGTTTAATGTCTGATTAAAATGTGTTACTGTTTGTCCATTATAATATATCAATTATAATGTGTTGATGTTTCCTTCCTGATCAATGACTGTTACATCCTTGATTCCTCTCTGTAATCCGGTAATACCTGTTCTTGCAAGTTCAAGAATCTCGTAACCTTCCAGAAGTTCCAGAAACGCATCTACTTTTGAACCATTTCCTGTCAGTTCCACCATCAGGGAATCCTTCTCTACATCAACAATCTTCGCGCGGAATATATCCGCCACAGATATGATCTCCGTTCTCTCCGTCTTATTCGCCCGAACCTTCACCATGATCAGTTCGCGATATACCGAATCTTCCGGATGAAGTACTTTGATCTCAATGACATCTTCCAGCTTTCTGACCTGCTTTTCGATTTGCGATAAGATCAGCTCATCTCCGCTGGCCACAATGGTAATTCTGGTAAATCTCGGATCTGCCGTAACTCCGGCAGTTATACTGTCGATACTGTATCCTCGTCTGCTGAACAGTCCGGATACACGGCTTAATACACCGGGATTATTGTCTACCAATAATGAAAATACTCTTTGCATATTGCACCTCTTTTCTATCATTTATAAAAAACAGAGTGCGTTCTGTTTTTTTATAATAACAACTACTTCTTCTTTTGTCAAGTATTGGCACCCATATTTTTACATTTTTCACAAAATGCAGGATTACCGCATTATTTCAGGATGATCCCGGCAATGTCTTCCGGCGTCCCGGCAACGTATACTGCGCCTGCTTTTTCCAGTTCTTCACGGTTGCCGAATCCGTATAATACCCCCATACAGTCAAGCCCTTCCTGCTTTGCCCCAAGCACATCATGTTCACGGTCACCGATCATCAGTATCCTCTTCTTATCCTGCACCCGGCAGGTATCGATCAAATATCCGATCACCTCTGCCTTACTGCCTCTGCCTCCGTCCAGTTCCATACCTGCCACATATTCAAAATATTGATCCAGATCAAAATGTTCAATGATCCTTCTCGCATATACTTCCGGTTTGGACGTCGCGACAAAAAGTCTTTTTCCTGCTGCCTTCAATGCCTTTAATGATTTTTCAAATCCGGGATACACCGAACACTCAAAAATCCCCGTATCCTGATAATATTCCCTGTAATACTCCACCGCCTTCCAGCTTTTCTCATCGTCAAATCCATAGAATCTGGCGAACGAATCGGTAAGCGGCGGACCGATGAATTTATATAATTTTTCCCGTTCGGTCTCTTCAATTCCGAATTTCTCCAGCGCATACATCACCGAATTCGTAATTCCCGGTGAAGAATCGATGATCGTGCCATCCAGATCAAAGAAACAGATATCATACATTTTATCAAGCTTTTCTTTTTCCATATTCTCTACCTGCCTGCTTCAAAAAAATACCGGAGCCGTCCTTCTGCGTTTTTTCCGCATCCGTCACACCCCGGTATTATTATAACCGTTCCATCTATACTTTTGCAAACTGTATCATCCAGAGAAGCAGAAGATGCACCGGATAAAATCCGTAGAAAAACCATTTTTCCCAGCCGTGTGCTGTTTTGTCTGCTTTGTTATACATACACTGTATAACCACTCCCGATGCTGCCGGCCCGATACAGGCGCATGCAGAATGTATGAGCGCACTCTCCAGCCCGCAGTCCGCCCTGTATGACAACACATTCAACAGAAAGAAGAGTCCCGCTGCTTTTCCATATGCCAGTGATACTTTTTTCCTGTCCCCATATGCATTTACAAACAGCATCGTAAATACCGGTGCCAGAAGTGCCCAGTCCGTCCAGAGCGAACAGATTACCAGCACGCACATCCATAGCATTTTCTCCCCTTTATGTTTTACATGATCTGCAACCCACACCACTCCCAGACATAGAAGAAGGCTGAACATCATGTTCAGGTTCGTCTGTTTCAATGCCAGCATGAAGGGTATCTGCGAAAGGATCCCGAATACAAGCAGCCGCAGTGCATAGTTCTTTACAGATCTTGTGTAATGATATCCTTCCACAAGGAAATAGCACATAGTAATGGCTGTAAAATACCCGATATCAACCATAACTTCCTGCCCTGTACTGCCTTCTTTTAAAAATATATAGGCAAAATGATTACAGAACATAGCTGCCATTGCCAGATATTTTATTGCATTTCTACTCATACTTCCCTCTCCATTTTCATTCTTCGATATTTCTGATAAATCCGACATAGGTCGCTCCAAAATAAACTATATATACGCCAAAGAACAGGGCGAATGAAATTGCAAAATACTGTAACACCGGTGTACTGACTCCTGTATAGAAGTTAAATCCGGCACCCATATACACCGCTATGATCCCGCTGATCACTGCTGAAAGGATTGCCGGACACAGATAATACCCGGACAGCTGACGGAATACGGTCTGTTGGATCTCGCGTCTTCCAAGGCCGATTTTCGAAAGCACCTGGTAGCGGAACCTATATTTTGCCGAATCACTCAGCTGCTGTACCGATAACACCGTCAATGCAATACACAAAAATACCAGCCCGATATACATACATGGGAATGTGATACAACTCATCATATATCTGACCTCAGCCGATGCATTTTCCCGCACAAGATTCACCGCATCATATGCGACAATGGTATCCGTACCATAACATACATTATCATCGTCTTCTTCCATGTATGTATGACCGGCATAATCATGTTTATCTGACAGATCATCCAGCTTATTCTGCAGGTTATCCGGCACTTTTTTCTTCACACTCACCGCAAGTTCCGAATAGTACGGTGTCATCTGCTGTATCCGTTCATCCGGCACAACGATGATATAATCACCGCCGTTATGTCCGTCCTGCGAAAATGATTCGGTGCAGATCTTCCTGCAGGTCAGTGTCTCTCCACGGTCCTGAAGCTTCACGTCATCCGTAAAATCTCCGGTTTCCTTATACACTCTTTGCTTCATCTGAAGGATATATTCATTTTTTCCAAGCGTTTCCGTGGAATATCCCAGCATTTTTCTCAGATGATTGTAATCACTCAGCCCAATATATGTATCATATCTGCAATATGCATCATCATCGGAACCTTTACGTATCTTTTTCTCATCCGGTGTTCCGTCTTCTCTGCGGTACTCATCTCCAAAATACCGCAGATGCGTATACAGCCATGTATTCATTGTGTTCGTATGATTTTCATAAATACGGTACACGCACGAATCCTTTACACCTGCTTCTTCTCCGACAATATCCAATTCCTTTGCAAAATCATATTCCGGATTCTGACTGTTCACCTGTACATCAAATGGAAATTTCATCTCTAAAACCTGATTCTGCCAGTCCGTAAACATTAATGCAACCGAGCACCCCAGAAATGCGACCATAAAAAGCACCGTAAGTGTTCCCATGGTAAACCGCATCGTTTTCAATTTAGATGCAAACTGACGCAGCAGGAACAGATTCTGCCCCCGGTAGACCGCATTTCCTTTTTTCTTCACATAGCAGATGATCCATGCGGAAAGCCCTGTATAAAACACATACATTGTAATAAACAGACCCGTCAGAAATACTGCTGCCTCTCCCGGCGACTGTATATTTCCGCTCAGTATCCAGACACCGAACGCAAAGATGAACAGAATGGAAAACGGCAGTAATAACCGCTTTATTTTTTCATTCTTTTCTTTTAATTCCTCATTCTTCTGATTTTCTCTCATCAGATCATGAATGTTCATCTTGCGGAATTTCCGGCTGCACCGGAACAGTGCCAGCAGATAACATCCTGCAAAGCAGCACACAGTCATAAGGAAACAATATCCATTGAATTCCAGATGGGGTCTTAGTTCCACCTGTATGACACTATAAAGGACAACAAGCAGCACCTGCTGAAGCAACATTCCAAGGCCCAGTCCTATCACAAAGGAACACACACCGAGCAGCAGATTTTCTTTCATATAAAGCCCGGACACTTCCTTTTTATTCATTCCGATCAACAGATAGATACCGAATTCACGGCTCCTTTTTTCCAGCATGAACCGTACCATATAATTGATCAGCCATGCAACGATCAGTACAATAAAGAATGTGGCAATACCGATCATCGCTGCCATTATCGCTGCCATTTCATACATTTTCTGAAGATCCTTCGAAAAAATGATACTGTTAAATGCAAACATCAATGATACCACAAATGTCATCGTCAGCACATACACCAGATAATCTCTGGCGGAACGTCTGACATTGCGCAGTGCAAGCTTACCGAACATCTGACAGTTCACCTCCTGTCAGAGATAATACATCCAGGATCTTATTCAGAAATTCCCGCCTTTCTTCCACTCCTCTTACCAGTTCATGGAATATCTTTCCATCTTTCAGGAAAAGAATACGGCTGCAGTAGCTGGCTGAAAACGCATCATGTGTAACCATGAGGATCGTAGAGTGCATATCATGATTCATCTTGCGGAATGTTTCGAGCAGCATCTGTGCCGCTCTGGAATCCAGCGCACCGGTCGGCTCATCTGCGAGGATCAGTTTCGGACGATGAATCATCGCTCTGGCACAGGCACAACGCTGCTTCTGGCCTCCGGATACCTGATAGGGAAATTTATCCCGGATTTCTTCGATATCAAGCAGCTTCAATATGTGATCACATTTCTCTTGGATCTCTCTTTTACTCTTGCTGTGCAGCGTCATTGCCAGCACAATATTCTCTTCTATCGTAAGTGTATCTAACAAGTTGTAATCCTGAAATATGAATCCCAGATTGTCTTTCCGAAATTCCGCCAGTGCCTCATCACTCAGCTCCGTAATATCCGTTTCTCCGTAGTATATATGCCCTGCAGTCACACGGTCAATCGTAGACAGCATATTCAAAAGTGTTGTCTTTCCGGAACCCGATGCTCCCATGATTCCCACAAATTCTCCTTTTTGGACGCAAAAGCTTACCCTGTCTACCGCTTTGGTGATGTTCGTATCACTTCCGTAATATTTTTCCACATCACATACCCGGATCTCTCCATCCGGGATTCTGCCTCCTGCCAGGATTCTGTCTGTTTTTTTCTCTGTTGTCTTGCCATGCTTTCTTATTCTTCTCATCCATATCATCCTTTCCGGTCTTTTTGTAATACTCTTTTTCATCTCTACTTTACCCGTCCGGACCAGAAAGATGTATCGATGTATCTTTCAGTTATCTTACATTTTTGAAAGATAACTGCTGACCGGAAATGTAAGGATCATCTTCGTGCCTTCACCACGGACAGATTCCGCCTCGATGGCAATTCCAAGCTTTTCACACAGCCGTCTGCACAGATAAAGCCCCATCCCCGTAGATTTCTTACCATTTCTTCCATTGGAACCGGTAAAACCTTTTTCAAAAATTCTGGACATCTCTTCTTCCCGTATTCCGGTTCCGTTATCTTCTACGATCAGCCGGACACCATGACCGTACTTTTCCGTGTAAATATGAATATACGGATGGACCTTTGGATTCTCACTTTTATATTTCACACTGTTCAGCATAAGCTGGTTCAGTATAAAAAGGATCCACTTTTTATCGGTATACGCAAGATCAGGGCACTCCACTTCCCCGCGCACCCCGTTACTAATTAGATAATACTTATTTTTTATCAAAATTTCAGAAGCCGCCTTCCCAAGGTCTGTCTCTTCAATCATATAGTCTTTGTATACCTTTTCCATTCTGGCATAATACAGAACCATATCTACGTCATTTTCAATCCGTTGATTCTCAAGACCGATCTGTCGGGTCACTTCGTCTTTATGATTCTCACACGCAAGCTGGATACTGGTAATCGGTGCTTTGATCTCATGCACCCAGCTTTCGATATAATCCCGATAATCATTCTGTTCATCTTCAAGCATACGGATCCGTTCGATCACAGATTTATTCGATCGTCTGATCAACTCCCGGTAGATCCGATCTTCCAGATATGGTGAAGCTGGCAGCAATTCTCCAAGCAGATATCTCTGATCTACATTTTCCAGAATATGTTCTGCCCTGTCAAAATATTTCTTCCTGCGATAATATCCTGTCACAATCCATATTCCAAGGATGATCCACCAGAAAATGAGAATCAGTGCAGCTGCGTTTCTGTTATACCCTGTAATATAGAAGAACCCCATCAGTAATATCATACACAGGAGGTGCAGCAGACATATCAGAATCTTATCTTTTATATATTCCGAAAATCTCATATGCGGTACCCCATTCCCCGTTTTGTCTCAATGAAATCCGTCACTCCGATGTCAGCCAGTTTTCCTCTGAGTCTTGTAACATTCACACTTAATGTATTGTCATCTATGAAGACTTCATTGTCCCACAGGTATTCGATCATATCCAGTCTCGGAACAATCTCACCCTTTTTCTGATATAGAAGGTGCAGGATCTTCAACTCATTTTTCGTAAGATCTGTCTTTTTTCCTTCATGCTCTATGCAGCCTCCCACAACATTTAGGATTACACCTTTATATTCCATGTTCAAGGCATTACCCCTTGATTTCTCTGCATTTTTATCAGTAGTTCTTTTTAGTACTACTCCTATTCTTGCCAGCAGAATCGGTGGATTGAACGGTTTTGTGATATAATCATCTGCCCCTTTCAAGATTCCGGTCAGTTCATCCATGGAATCTGTCCGGCTGGTCAGAAATATGATTGGAATATCTGAATGTTCTTTCAGCTTCGTACAGATGTCAAAGCCGCTTTCCCCCGGAAGATTCCAATCCAGGAGTACCAGATCCGGTGCCGGTATCATGTTGCATATCTGCTCTGCCGTATCTTTAAATTCTTCGATTATCTCTGCTTCATAAAAAGCATTTTCCAGGAGCTGTTTTAATTCCTTTCGGATACCCGGATCATCTTCTACAATAACAATCTTCATGTCGTTCTCCTCATGATGTTCCTTTTATAATTATACTGATAAATACAGAACAGATTGTAGAAAATGCACTTTTACATTTTCCACAATCTGTTCATTATAGCATATAACATACGTTGAATATGTTTATATTATTTCACAAGCAGTGATGTTCCAGTCATCTCAGCCGGCTGTTCCATACCCATCAGTTCGATCAGTGTAGGAGCAATATCAGCCAGGCATCCGCCTTCTTTCAACTTGTATGCAGGATCTGCATTTACAAGGATGAATGGTACAGGATTGGTTGTATGTGCTGTAAATGGCTCTTTTGTCTCTTCATCGATCATGTACTCTGCATTACCGTGATCCGCACAGATGAACATCTGTCCGTCAGCTTCTTTTAATGCTTCGTAAGCCTTTCCTACACACTCGTCAACTGCTTCAATCGCTTTTACAGCAGCTTCGATCACACCAGTATGACCTACCATGTCAGGGTTGGCAAAGTTAATTACGATAACATCATACTTATCAGACTTGATTGCTGCAACGAGCTTATCACATACTTCATATGCACTCATCTCTGGCTTCAAATCATAAGTAGCAACCTTTGGAGATTTTACAAGGATTCTGTCTTCCCCTTCATTCGGTTCCTCTACACCGCCATTGAAGAAGAATGTTACGTGAGCATACTTCTCTGTCTCAGCGATACGTGCCTGTTTCTTGCCGTTCTTTGCAAGGAACTCACCAAATGTATTAGTGATTTCTTCTTTCACAAATGCGACCTGTTTATTTTCGATTGTAGCATCGTATTCTGTAAAGCATACAAATGTTGTCTTGATTCTGTCTCCTCTGTCAAATCCGTCAAAGCTGTCGTCACAAAATGTTCTTGTGAGCTCTCTTGCTCTGTCCGGGCGGAAGTTGAAGAATACTACGGAATCATTTTCTTTGATCGTTGCAACCGGTGCGCCGTCCTTTGTTACTACAAATGGTACTACGAACTCATCCGTTACATCTGCGTCATAAGAAGCCTGGATTCCTTCTGTTGCAGAAGCGGCTGTCTCGCCTTCGCCTGCTGAAAGTGCCTTGTAAGCCTTTTCTACACGATCCCAGCGGTTATCACGATCCATTGCATAATAACGTCCGGAAACGCTCGCAACCTCTCCTACGCCGATTTCTTTCATCTTAGCTTCTAACTGCTCTACATACTCTTTTCCTGAAGCCGGTGGTGTATCACGACCGTCAAGGAAGCAGTGTACGTATACTTTCTCAAGTCCCTGTCTCTTAGCCAGTTCCAGAAGGCCGAAAATATGTCCGATGTGGCTGTGAACACCACCGTCAGATACCAGCCCCATCAGGTGCAGTGCAGAATCATTCTTCTTGGCATTCTCACATGCAGCCAGAAGTGCTTTATTCTCAAAGAATACACCATCTTCAATTGCCTTTGTGATCTTTGTCAGTTCCTGATAAATGATACGTCCGGCACCCATGTTCATATGACCAACTTCTGAGTTACCCATCTGTCCGTCCGGAAGTCCTACTGCAAGTCCGCTGGCATTTCCTTTTACACATGGATATTCTGACATCAGTTTATCCATAACAGGTGTTTTTGCCATAGCAATTGCATTACCTTCTGTCTTTTCATTCAGTCCATAACCGTCTAAGATCATAAGTACTGTTGGTTTCTTACTCATTTTTAATATCACCTTTCGTCTTAAATATCACTTTTACAGCATAAAACCGCAGGAAGCAGTCAAACGAAAGCCTCCTGCGGCTGATTTTCTAAATCTTATTTGTAGTTTACGATCTTTCCGAAATCAGCTTTCAGAGATGCTCCACCTACAAGTCCGCCGTCGATATCAGCCTGAGCGAATAACTCTGCTGCATTTCCAGCGTTTACAGATCCGCCGTACTGGATACGGATAGCTTCTGCTGTAGCTTCATCATATACTTCAGCGATGCATGCACGAATACCAGCGCAAACTTCTTCAGCCTGCTCTGTAGTAGCTGTCTTACCTGTTCCGATAGCCCAGATTGGCTCGTAAGCGATCACTGCTGTCTTAGCCTGATCAGCTGTTACATTCTGGAATCCAACTTTCACCTGCTGACGGATGAAGTCCATTGTTACACCCTGTTCTCTCTGCTCCAGAGTCTCTCCACAGCACATGATTGGTGTAATACCATGCTCGAAAGCTTTCAGCATTTTCTTATTTACTGTCTCGTTTGTCTCTGCAAAGTATTCTCTTCTTTCAGAGTGTCCAAGAACAACGTATTTTACTCCTGCATCTGTAAGCATAGCCGGAGAGATTTCTCCTGTATATGCTCCGCTTTCTTCAAAATACATATTCTCAGCACCAACCTGGATATTGGTTCCCTTTACAGCCTCTGCTACAGGGATAATGTCGATTGCAGGTACGCAGAATACTACGTCTACATCTTCATTCGCTACTAATGGTTTTAATTCTTCAACTAAAGCTACTGCTTCACTTGGAGTTTTGTTCATTTTCCAGTTTCCGGCTACGATTTTCTTTCTTGCCATCTTTCCAAATCTCCTTATTCTATTTATCATTAGCTGCTGCTACACCCGGGAGTTCTTTTCCTTCAAGGAATTCAAGAGAAGCTCCACCACCTGTTGAAATGTGTGTCATCTTATCTCCATATCCCAGCTGGTTAACTGCTGCTGCAGAATCTCCTCCGCCGATGATTGTTACAGCGTCTGTGTCTGCAAGTGCTTTTGCAACTGTTTCTGTTCCTTTTGCAAATTTAGGCATCTCGAAACATCCCATTGGTCCGTTCCATACAACTGTCTTAGCATCTTTTACTGCATCGCTGAAGATCTTAGCTGTCTCTGGTCCGATGTCGAGTCCCTCCCATCCTTCCGGGATCTCTCCAGCTTTTACTACCTGAGTATTTGCATCATTAGAGAAATCATCTCCGATAACGTTATCTACAGGAAGAAGAAGTTTTACACCTTTGGCTTTTGCTTTTTCGATCATGTCAAGTGCATACTGGCAGTAATCTTCTTCCAGAAGGGATTTTCCGACTGTTCCGCCCTGTGCTTTTGCGAATGTATATGCCATTCCTCCACCGATGATCAGAGTATCTACTTTTTCAAGAAGGTTCTCAATTACAGAAATCTTGCTTGAAACTTTTGCTCCGCCAAGGATTGCTACGAATGGTCTTTCCGGATTGTTGACTGCATTTCCAAGGAAATCAATTTCTTTCTGCATAAGGTATCCAACAACTGCTGTATCTACGTATTTTGTAACTCCTACGTTAGAGCAGTGTGCACGGTGTGCTGTTCCGAATGCATCGTTAACAAATACGTCGCAAAGAGAAGCGAGATCTTTACTGAATGCATCTTCATTCTTTGTCTCTTCTGCTCTGTAACGTGTGTTTTCAAGGAGGATAACATCTCCATCTTTCATCTCAGCTACTGCTGCTTTCGCATTTGGTCCAACAACTTCCGGATCAGCTGCAAATTTTACTTCCTGTCCAAGGAGTTCTGAAAGGCGAACTGCTACAGGAGCAAGAGATAATTCTGGAACCGGCTGTCCCTTCGGCTTTCCAAGATGAGAGCAAAGGATAACCTTTCCGCCATCAGCGATTAATTTTTTGATTGTAGGAAGTGCTGCAACAAGACGATTCTCGTCTGTAATCTTTCCATCGATAAGTGGAACGTTGAAGTCACATCTTACAAGTACTTTTTTCCCTTTTACGTTAATGTCATCTACAGATTTTTTATTAAGCATAGTACTGCCTCCTGGTTATATATTTTATAACTGCAAAAAGGGTCCGGCCCAATAAGACCGGACCCTTTGTGAGTCTTAATTCATGCTCTAAATTATGCTAATTCAGAGAAGTATTTGATTGTTCTTACCATCTGGCTAGTGTATGAGTTCTCATTGTCATACCAAGAAACAACCTGAACTTCTGTAGTTCCGTTTTCCAGTGGAAGTACCATTGTCTGAGTAGCATCGAATAATGAACCATATCTCATTCCAACGATATCGCTAGATACGATTTCATCTGTGTTGTATCCGAAGGACTCTGTAGAAGCTGCTTTCATAGCTGCGTTGATTTCATCAACTGTTACATGTCCTTTTACAACTGCTGTAAGGATTGTTGTAGATCCTGTAGGTGTTGGTACACGCTGAGCAGATCCGATTAACTTTCCGTTCAGTTCTGGGATAACAAGTCCGATTGCTTTTGCAGCACCTGTGCTGTTAGGTACGATGTTAACTGCAGCTGCACGAGATCTTCTGAGGTCACCTTTTCTCTGTGGTCCGTCAAGAGTCATCTGATCTCCTGTGTAAGCGTGAATTGTGCACATGATACCAGACTCGATTGGTGCAAGATCGTTAAGAGCTTTTGCCATTGGAGCCAGGCAGTTTGTTGTACAAGAAGCTGCAGAAATTACTGTATCTTCTGGTTTCAGTGTTTCGTGGTTTACGTTATATACGATAGTTGGCAGGTCGTTTCCAGCTGGTGCGGAAATAACAACTTTTCTTGCTCCTGCTTTGATATGAGCAGATGCTTTTTCTTTAGATGTATAGAATCCTGTACACTCCAGAACTACGTCTACACCGATCTCTCCCCAAGGAAGTTCTTCAGCGTTAGCTTTAGCATAGATTTTGATTTCTTTTCCATCAACGATGATAGAATCATCTGTTGCTTTTACAGTATCAGCTAAAGCGTATTTTCCCTGTGAAGAATCATATTTTAACAGGTGTGCAAGCATCTTAGGAGATGTTAAGTCGTTGATTGCTACAACTTCATATCCTTCTGCTCCGAACATCTGTCTGAATGCAAGACGTCCAATACGTCCAAATCCATTAATCGCTACTTTTACTGCCATGATTAATTCCTCCTAAAGTTTGTTTATTAACTACTTATGCAGTCTACATTGTGAAATCTTTCTCAAGCCCTTTAGAAGCTCTATCAAGACCTCTCAACTGCTAATAATTGTACTTTATCTGATACAAAATTTCAAGAGGTTTTCCTATTTTTATATAAGTTGCTTAAAAACAGGCTTTTGTTCAAAAAATTCTGTATAATATTTAAAGCCGCAGGACTTTAAAATTTCTTCTGCCTTTGCAAAATCATACGCAATATGCTCCGGTTTATGTGCATCGGCTCCAATCGTAATGATCTCACCGCCAAGCTCACGATAACGCTTCAATACATCCGGATGTGGATGTGCGAACGGAAGGCCATACTTCAATCCGGCCGAATTCACTTCCAGACCCTTTTCCTTCTCAATCAATAGTTTCAAAATCTCGTCTATAATATCCGCATAATCTGTATACGAATATTCTTTTTCCCTTGATTTTCCATATCTTACAACATAATCCAAATGACCAAGTGTCTGAAAGCAGTCCGAAGTTCTCACATTTTCCAGCGTTGTCTCCATCATCAGACGGTACGCCTCTTTGTCAGTACGGTCTGTAAAAAGCTTTCCTGCCGCAGGATCAGTATATAATATGTTCCCTTCCACATCTTTCTTATACGGAACATTGTGAACCGATCCAATCACGAAATCAAACGGATATTTCTTCGTCAGTTCTTCATAATAATCTTTCAGATATGTCCTAAGTCCCAGTTCTATTCCAATCCTGATATTCAGTTTTCCTGCATATTCTTCCTGAAGTTTCTGCATTTCCACAAAATAAGCATCCACATCAAAGATACCTTCTTCTCCCCATTCCAGATCATCCTTGTCAAAATGATCCGTAAAGCAAATGGTTTTCAACCCTTTTCTGACTGCCTCATCCGCCATATCGCATGGACAGGCTTCGGAATCCGTTGAAAACCATGTGTGCATATGCATATCCGCCTGTATCATAACTTATTCCTCTTTATTTTGTATTTTATCAATATTCTTTATGTTTCCTACTTATCCGCAATGATCGTTCCGCCGCCAAGTACGTATTCTCCGTCATATAATACAACAGCCTGTCCCGGTGTGATCGCTCTCTGCGGCTCTTCAAATGTACAGAGGATCTCATCTTCTCCCGTCTTTTCAACGGTACACCATGCACCTCTGTGATTATAACGAATCTTCGCCCACACTCTTTTCGGCTCTGTCAGATCTTCTACTGTCATGAAATTCACCTGATCTGCGCGCACATAACGGGACATAGATTCCTCATTTGATCCCACTACAACTTCATTGGTTTCCGGGCGGATCTCCAATACGAACACCGGATGTCCGAGAGACAGTCCCAGACCTTTTCTCTGTCCCACCGTATAATGAATGATTCCTTTATGTTTTCCGACAACCGTTCCATCCGAAAGCACGAAATTGCCCGGCGTAATCTTTGCATCTGAATTTTCTTCGATATAAGACGCATAATCTCCATCTGACACAAAGCAGATATCCTGACTGTCCGGCTTATGTGCAACAAGAAGGCCTATTTCATCTGCCATTGCACGGATCTGATCTTTTGTATATTCTCCAACCGGCATCAGTGTCTTCGAAAGCTGATCCTGTGTAAGGTTATAAAGTGCATATGTCTGATCTTTTGCCGCAGTCGCAGAATTACGGATTGCATATCTTCCATTCGACAGCTTCTCTACCCTAGCATAATGTCCCGTTGCTATATACTCCGCACCAATATCAAGGCTTCGCTTTAATAATGATTCCCATTTCACATATCGGTTACAGGCGATACACGGGTTCGGCGTTCTGCCATGCAGATAATCATCGATAAAATAATCAATGACATTTTCTTTAAATTCTTTTTTAAAATTCATGACATAATACGGAATATCCAGCGCTGCTGCCACTCTTCTGGCATCATCCACTGCACTGAGTCCACAACAGCCGCCATGTTCTTCCATCGCGGCTTCTTCTTCATCCTGCCAGATCTGCATCGTAACTCCTATTACATCATATCCCTGATTTTTTAAAAGCCAGGCTGCCACGGAGGAGTCAACCCCTCCGGACATCCCGACTACAACTTTTTTCTTTTCCATATAAAGTTCTCCGGCTTAGTATTCTTCCTCTTCTGCCTCTTCACCTTCGTGAATATCAGACTTCGGTTTCTCGAGTCCTTCAATCTTAATATCATGCTTCTCTGCGTAGTCCCATAAAGCTGCGTGGATTGCTTCCTCCGCAAGCAGTGAGCAGTGTACTTTTACCGGCGGAAGTCCGTCAAGCGCTTCCATAACTGCTTTATTTGTAACTTCCATTGCTTCCTGGATTGTCTTTCCTTTTACCATCTCTGTTGCCATACTGCTGGTTGCAACAGCTGCGCCACATCCGAACGTTTTAAATTTTACGTCACGGATGATCTGATTGTCGTCGATATCAAGGTAAATTCTCATGATATCTCCACATTTTGCATTTCCTACGGTTCCAACGCCACTGGCATTTTCAATTTCTCCTACATTTCTTGGATGTTCAAAATGATCCATTACTTTTTCTGAATACATATCTCAATTACTCCTTTTATATCTTTTATCTGAATTTTTATTCCTGTCTCTGTTATTTCTGTTTTTTGATAAAGTCTTCATACAGAGGAGACATTTCTCTTAAATGTGCAACAATTTCTTTCAGATTGTCTACAACATAGTCAATGTCTTCTTTCTCAATCTCTTCGTTCAATGTCAGACGCAGAGATCCATGTGCAATTTCATGTGGCAGACCAATCGCAAGCAATACATGGGACGGATCCAGTGATCCGGATGTACATGCAGATCCGCTGGATGCACAGATTCCTTTCATATCAAGTTTGATCAGAAGAGATTCTCCTTCTACAAACTGAAAACTGAAGTTGGCATTGTTCGGAAGGCGGTCTGTTCTGTGTCCGTTCAGACGGCAGTATGGGATTTCATTCAGGACTCTGTCGATCAGATAATCTCTGACTTCTCTTTCTTTCGCTGTTCTTTCTTCCATATTCGCTGCTGCACGTTTTGCTGCAGTTCCGATTCCTACGATTCCCGGAACATTCTCTGTACCTGCACGGCGTTTTCTCTCCTGTGCTCCGCCATGAATAAATGAACGGATCTTTACTCCTGTACGGATGTACATGATTCCGATTCCCTTCGGTCCGTTGAACTTGTGTCCGCTGGCACTTAACATATCAATATGACATTCATCTACATTAATTGGAAGCTGTCCGAAAGCCTGTACCGCATCTGTATGGAACAGGATTCCATGCTCATGAGCGATTTCTCCGATCTCTTTGATCGGCTGAATCGTACCAATCTCATTATTTGCAAACATAACAGAGATCAGGATGGTTGTCGGACGGATTGCCGCTTTTAAATCATCCAATTTTACTTTACCATCTTCATCTACATCCAGATATGTGATCTCGAATCCTCTTTTTTCAAGATATTCAGCTGTATGAAGAATTGCGTGGTGCTCAATCTTTGTTGTGATAATGTGATTTCCTTTGTTGGCATAAGCTTCCGCTGTACATTTCAATGCCCAGTTATCAGATTCGGATCCGCCGCCTGTGAAATATATCTCATTCGTCTTTGCACCGATCATTTCAGCAATTGCATCTCTCTGCTGGTTGATTACTTCTTTATTTGCAGCCGCAAAACTGTAAACACTGGATGGATTTCCGAATTTTTCTGTAAAATACGGAAGCATCGCTTCTACAACTTCCGGTGCTGTCTTTGTTGTTGCCGCATTGTCAAGATATAATAATTTACTCATTTTATCTCCTCCATTTTTTGTATATTCTGTAATATTTCTTTTATCAGATTTCTTTCTTACTGACTGCATTTTGGATTCTCACATTCGCCATCCGGATTGATGCTTTTGCTCTCTCTGATCAGTTCATCCAGCATGATCTGGTTCACTGTGTCATTGATACTGTCATTAATCTTCTGCCATACGTACTTTGTCACGCATCCGTCTGACGCCATGCACCCTTCTCCTGTTGTGGTATCAAAGGCCGCACACTTAACCGGCTCCAGACTTCCCTCCAGTGCCCTTAAGATATCTCCGACAGAGATTTCCGATGGTTTTTTCTCCAATACATAACCGCCAGAGGCTCCACGAATGCTTTTCACCAGCCCCGCCTTTTTCAGAAGTGCTACAAGCTGTTCCAGATATCGTTCTGAAATTCCCTGTCTTGCGGCCACACTGCCGATTGACACCGGTTCTTTCTCACTGTATCTGGCAAGATCTATCATGGCACGCAGTCCATATTTCCCTTTCGTGGAAAGTTTCATCTTATCACCTCTTTTAATCCCCAGTATTTTACTAGGATTTTTACTTCTGTAGAATATCACTGCTTTTTGGTTCTGTCAAGCACTATTCCGGAATAACTTATAAAGATACAATCCTGTCATAAAAAAGGAGTCTTTCATGTCCAGAAAGCAAGCACTTATACGCGGAACCGCAGTTCTCACAGTCACGAGTCTGTCCACCCGGTTTATGGGATTTTTCTACCGCATGTTTCTAAGTCATACCTTCGGGGAAGAAAATGTAGGGCTGTATCAGCTTGTCTTTCCTGTCTATGCACTTGGTATCTCTCTATCCTGTGCAGGAATGGAACTCGCCCTGTCCCGATGCGTTGCCAGGGAAGCAGCGGCCGGCAGAATGCAGAAAGCACGGGAATTGTTAAAAGCGAGTCTGATCTTTACTTTTTTCATTTCCTGTATGATCTCTCTTTTCATCCGGCAGAATGCAGATACCATTGCGCTGACTTTTCTCCGCGATTCCAGATGCAGCAGTCTTTTGTTCTTATTATCTTACACATTTCCATTTGCATCCATTCACAGCTGCATCTGTGGATACTCGCTGGGACTGAAACAGACAAAGATTCCGGCTGTATCCCAGCTTCTGGAGCAGGCATTCCGCATTTTGTCCGTCATTGTCATCTGTATGTACTGTTCCAGACAGGGGCAGAACATCTCGATCGCATTCGCTGTAGCCGGCCTCACATTCGGAGAGATTGCCGCTTCTTTTTACAGCCTGCACTCCATCCGGCAGTCCTGGAAGCCGATTTCAGAAAAAAGCAGAAGTGTTTTCCTTCCCCCTGCTGCATTCCGCCGGCATTTACAGAGACTTCTGGAACACGCTCTTCCACTTACCGCAAGCCGCGTATTCTTAAATATCCTGCAAAGTGTGGAAGCTGTCTCTATCCCTGTCTGCCTCCAATATTACGGAATGCCGGCTGCACAATCCCTGCAGACCTATGGTGTTCTTACCGGGATGGCACTTCCGTGTATTTTATTTCCATCCGCAGTTACCAATGCCGTTTCTTCCATGCTTCTGCCGACGGTAGCCGGGCTTCAGGAAATGAAAGACCGGCAGCAACTTCGTTCCTTAATTTTAAAAATCACCTGTTCCTGCATTTTGCTTGGATGTTTTTGTTGTGGTGTTCTTCTGATACTCGGGAAATGGATTGGAATTTTTCTGTTCAAAAGTCCGCTTGCCGGAAATTTTATTCTGACACTCGCATGGATCTGTCCGTTTCTGTATACGAACACTGTACTTCTCAGCATGATCAACGGACTGGGAAAGACTACCTGTTCTTTTCTGTTCAACCTTTTCAGCCTCTGCATACGGATCACCGGTGTCTTTCTTTTCATCCCCGCCGCCGGAATCAGCGGATATCTGAACGGTCTGCTGATCAGCCAGATATTCCTGTTTCTTTGCTGCATTCTCCGGTTATCTGTATACGCCGGCAAATATTAACTGATTTTCCGCATAAAAAAGAACCGATACATGATATAAAACATATTTTTCCATGTATCGGTTCTTTTATTCTACATTTTTGTATATTTACAGTGTCTTCAAAAACAAGCCTGTAAGTACCGGATTTACATAACACTCTGTAATGATCCCCAGCATCAGGAACAGGCCAAGCCGGATACTTCTTCCCGCATCCCATCTCACCATTGGATATTCCAGCATATAGCGGAATAACACGATCCCTGCCATTGCATAAAAGATTCCCTGTGGTGCGAGTGCGGTAACGATGAGTACGATCCCTTTGCTTCCTAATTTTATGATTGCCATACAGATTACCATACCAAAACAGAATCCAAGCCATACCACTGTCAGCATAACTGCCGTTTTCCTGTAGCGCGTTCCTGCTGCAGCCAAAAGCAGCACAAACGGAGTTCCTCTGCTTTTTACCAGATACCACAAATACGCTTCATATACGATGTCTGCCCGGTTATATTGTTCCAGAAAATACTGGTTCAGTATTCCGATATCCAGCACATACTGTTTCATCCAGAGATTTGCACTGCATATCCCCAGCAAAAAACCTGTCATTCCTGCCAAAAGCACATATTTTTGTTCGCCTTGTATCCTCACACAGCATTCTCCTTTTTTTCGTCCGGATACTTCATTATATGTGCTATTCCCGTGGATATGCTTTTATCGCAGTTTATCTGTTCTATGCATTCTGTCCATGCAGATACTTCGACTCATACGCAAGGATTGCTGCCATCGTCTTGGAATCCTGAATCTTTCCTTCAAAGATCATCTCCTTGAGTTCTTCCAGTTTGTAAGCTTTCACATCTACAAATTCATCTTCATCCAGATGCTGTTCCCCCGGAATCAGATTCCTTGCAACAAAGACTTCAATTCTTTCATCACAGAACGCAACCGTTGTACGGATTGTAAGGAGCCATTCCAGATCATCGGAACTGTACCCGGTCTCTTCCTTCAGTTCCCGAGATGCACATACAATCCCTTCTTCATCCGGATCATCCAGCTTGCCCGCTGGGATCTCCAATGTATCTCTTTCCAACGCATTCCGATACTGTTTTACCATCAGTATCTTACCATCATCCATAACCGGAATAACTGCTGCCGCTCCGTCATGATGGATAAAATCCCAGTCTTCCGTATTTCCATTGGAAAACTTCATATGGTCTTTATATACTTTCAAAACAGTCCCCTGGTATGCCAGTTCTCTTCCCATACGCTTTACGTCTTCACTCATATCTTTTCCTCCCGATTCTGCTATTTGTTTTGATAACAAAAAACCGGCTGACACATGGATCAACCGGTTTTTGTCATTCATTTATCTTCTACTTGGCATAGTCTGTAACACGTGACTCACGGATTACATTGACTTTAATCTGTCCTGGATATTCTAATTCAAATTCAATCTGTTTCGCAATATCTCTAGCCAGCAATACCATATCTGCATCAGATACTTGTTCTGGAACTACCATAACACGAATCTCTCTACCTGCTTGAATTGCAAAAGATTTATCAACACCCTTGAACTGGTTGGTGATATCTTCTAATTGTTTTAACCTGTTTGTGTATGTTTCTAATGTTTCTCTTCTTGCGCCCGGCCTTGCTGCCGAAATCGTGTCTGCAGCCTGTACCACACACGCAATCAGAGTTTCCGGTTCTACATCTCCGTGATGTGCTTCTACTGCATTGATCACAGTAGCAGATTCTTTGTATTTTCTACAAAGATCCACACCAATCTGAATATGAGAGCCTTCTACGTCATGATCGATCGATTTACCGATGTCATGAAGAAGTCCTGCACGTTTTGCAAGTCTGACATCTAATCCGATCTCTCCTGCAAGAAGTCCTGACAACTGAGCCACTTCAACGGAATGCTTTAAAGCATTCTGTCCGTAACTTGTTCTGAACTTCATACGTCCGAGAAGTTTGAGCAGTTCCGGATGAATTCCGTGCACTCCAACTTCCAGTGCGGCTGATTCACCCTCTTCACGAATCATCGTGTCAACTTCTTTCTGCGCTTTTTCAACCATCTCCTCAATTCTTGCCGGATGAATACGTCCGTCAACAATCAGCTTCTCCAGCGCGATTCTTGCAACTTCTCTTCTTATCGGATCAAATCCGGAAAGAACCACTGCTTCCGGCGTATCATCAATAATGAGTTCTACACCCGTCAGCGTTTCTAAAGTACGGATATTACGTCCTTCACGTCCGATAATTCTTCCTTTCATTTCATCACTTGGAAGCTGTACAACCGAAATTGTAGTTTCCGCAACATGATCTGCCGCACATCTCTGGATAGCAGTAACAACATATTCTTTTGCCTTCTTGTCTGCCTCTTCCTTTGCCTGCGCTTCTAATTCCTTGATCATCTTTGCAGTGTCATGTTTTACATCTTCTTCAACAGTTTTTAACAAATATTCTTTTGCCTGTTCGGAGGTAAGTCCTGAGATTCTTTCTAGTTCCTGTACACGTTGCTGACTCAGCTCTTCCACTTTCGCTTCGCGCTGCTTCAGTTCTTCTTCTTTCGCTGTAAATCCTGCTTCTCGTCTTTCAATGGCCTCTGATTTTTTATCAAGAGCTTCCTCTTTAGAAAGTACACGCTTCTCGTAACGCTGCAATTCCGATCTGCGTTCCTTCGTCTCTTTTTCAAGTTCGTTCTTATTTCTGATAGACTCTTCCTTGATCTCCAAAAGAGACTCCTTCTTCTTGGTCTCCGCTGTCTTTACTGCATCATCAATGATCTCTCTGGCCTTTGCCTCTGCATTTCCGATTTTGGATTCTGCATTGTTCTTCAGGTTGGAGACTGTCAAAAAATGACTGAGCACAGCGGCCGCAACAGCCACAACGATAAGTACGATTGCTACAACAATCATTGTTCCTATCGGCACAGGAGCACCTCCTTATTAAATTTTCATTGTACGATTATTACAACAAAACAATTTTATACTTTTTACACAAATATGTCAAGCTTTCACTCACAAACTTGTAACACATTGCGGACATCCTGATAACTGAATCCTTTACGCATCAGATAACCCATCATTTTCTGTTTTTCCTTCACATCGGCTGTTTCCGGATTATAACTTCTCTTCCGCATCAGTGCCTCGATCGCCTGTCTGGAATCTTTCTCCCCGTAGTCCACTTCTTCAAATACCTGTTCTACAATTTCTGCCGGAACCCCTTTTTGCAAAAGTGCCGCATAAAGTTCTTTTTTACTTTTCCGATCTTTCCTGCTGTCAATAAAGCTCCTTGCATATTCCATATCATTAATGTAGCCGAAGGACTTCACATACCGGATTGCCGCCTCCACTGCATCTTCCGCATAGCCGCCCTGTTTTAACTTGGTCCTAAGCTGTGATTCTGTTCTTCCCATATCGGAAAGCAGATGCATTGCCCGCAGCTTCGCCCTCTTAATAACGATCAGGCGGAGGCTGTCATAGATGTCATCTTCGATCACAGATTCTTCCGCTATATGATAACGGGACAGTTCGCCCTTATAGAGAGTAAAGGCAAACTGTCCGTCTAAATACACTTTATATCTTGTCTTTGACAGCGGTTCTATCTTCGTAACCGTCATCATATATTATTCTTCCTCTTTTGTGATTCCTTCTGCTGCAGCTTCTTCGGTCTCTTCCATGTCACCTTCCGCTCCAATATGATAGTGTGCACGGATGTTCTGCTCCAGCTCTTCCATGATCTCCGGATGTTCGGAAAGATATGTCTTCGCATTCTCTCTTCCCTGACCGATCTTGTCACCATTGTATGCGAACCATGCACCGCTCTTGCTTACCAGATCACATTTCACTGCAAGATCCAGGATATCTCCTTCTTTAGAAATTCCCTTACCGAACATAATATCGAATTCTGCCTCTTTAAACGGAGGTGCAATCTTATTCTTCACGATCTTCACACGGGTTCTGTTACCAACCATCTCACCGCTCTGCTTCAGTGTCTCAATTCTTCTGACATCCATACGTACAGACGAATAGAACTTCAGCGCACGTCCACCGGTTGTAGTCTCCGGATTACCGAACATTACACCCACCTTCTCACGCAGCTGATTGATAAAGATAACTACACAGTTAGACTTGCTGATTACCGGTGTCAGCTTACGAAGTGCCTGGGACATCAGTCTTGCCTGCAGTCCGACATGGCTGTCTCCCATATCTCCTTCGATCTCCTGCTTCGGAACCAGTGCGGCAACAGAATCGACTACGATAATATCCATTGCTCCTGATCTTACCATTGTCTCTGTGATCTCCAACGCCTGATCTCCACTGTCCGGCTGTGAAATATAAAGTTCATCAATATCTACTCCGATATTCTTCGCATAAACAGGATCCAGCGCATGCTCTGCATCGATAAATCCTGCAATACCGCCTCTCTTCTGTACTTCTGCGATCATATGTAATGCAACCGTCGTCTTACCGCTGGACTCCGGTCCATAGATCTCAACAATACGTCCCTTCGGTACTCCGCCAAGTCCCAGTGCAAGATCCAGACTTAATGAACCGGTAGGAATGGTCTCTACTGCTACCTGTGCTGACGGATCTCCCAGACGCATAACTGTTCCTTTACCGAAATCTTTCTCTAATTTTGCGATCGCCGCATCCAATGCGCGCTTTTTATCTTCATTTGCCATGTTAATTCTCCTTTTTCGTTCATCGAACGAGTGTTCGTCCTTTGGTTAATATAGTATTATACTTCATCCCGAATGTCAATATTTAATTTTCCCCTCATCATTTTTCTCTTGTATATTCTGGAATACTCTACAGAAATGTAAAAGAATACAACCATCTGTGATTCAGACATATTTAACATACCACACAAGGCTTTCCAGCGTCAAGAATTTTGCCGTTACTATTTTCATGCATTTTTCCCAGGTTCTTTTTTCAACTGCACGCTCCGTTACAACCACATTTTCTGCAATTTTTTCATCAGCAAGATAATACGAAACGGTTCCTGCTTTTTCTCCTTTTTTTACTGGTGCTTTTTTGCATTTTACCGTCTTTATTTCCATGCGGATCTCTTCTTCCTCCCGCAGCAGGATTTTTTTTGATTTCTCGCTGTTCTTCACTCTCAACGAGATCTTTTCTGAGGTCTGATACGGAATTTCCGGATCAAATGCATCCACTATCAGTAATTTATCCGGTACCGTATTCCTGTACGCTTCCCGGTAGTGATAATGTTCCAGTCCATACTCCATCAACCTCCTGGTATCTTTCCATTTATATCCTTTATTATCCGGCCATCCGCATGCCAGAAGTGCCACGATAAAGGTACGCTCATCCCGTCTTAAGCTTCCCACATAACAATATCCCGCCTCTGCCGTAAATCCCGTCTTGCCGCTCAGTGCCCCGTCCATCATATCCAGAAATGCATTATGATTATGACACGAAAATGTACGCTTCCTGTCTGTATCCTGGAACTGATATTCCTTCGTCCGGGTCACTTCAAGAAATGTCTCCTTTTCCCCGGATGTCATAATACAGTACCGCATGATCTTCGCCAGATCTTCCGCCGTTGTAGAATGTACGCCGCCTTCATCTTCCGCATCCAGTCCGTTCGGCGTAATGAAGTGGGTGTTCTTGCAGCCGATCTCTGCAGCTTTTGCATTCATTTCTTTTGCAAATTCTTCTACACTTCCGGCAATGCCCTCTGCCACAGCCACAGCGCTGTCATTATGCGATTCCAGCATCAGGGAATACAACAGGTCTTTGATGTAGAACACTTCCCCTTTCTGCATCCCAAGATGTACCTTCGGCTGGGACGCAGCCTGATCCGATACTTCTATCGTCTGATCCGGATGTTCCCGCAAGTATTCCAACGCAAGGATACACGTCATGATCTTCGTTGTACTTGCCATCGGACGGACCACATCTGCATCCTTCCCGAACAATACCCGGCCGCTGTCCGCATCCATCAGCACCGCCGATCTGGCATAAAGTTCTGCCGGTTCATCCCCGAACACCCGCTTCGCATTCTGTGCAGCAGCATCGTTCTCCGTTCCATCCGTCTGCTTCTGTGCCTCTTTTTTCCCCGATTCGGTCAGAATCTTTCCGGCAGTCTCCGTATTCTCTGCCCACCTTTTATTCCTTGATTCCAAACTCTGTATACGGCATGCCATGCCCATGCCGGCAATCAATACCACCAGCAATACCACCGATACGATTTTATGCGGCCGTCTTTTCATATTTCTCCACTCCGGGTATATTCCGTTAAGAAAATATATGCCCGAAAAAACAAAAAAATCACTCCACCGGCTGTCTGCCGCGTGAAATGATTTTCCATGTTATTTCCTGCCACATCTTCTATATATCTAATTTTAACTGTACTTCTTCTTCTGCTTCTTCCTTGAACGACTCTACCTGTTCCGGATTCGGACTTGGCAAATCATCCAGCGAATGAATACTGAACCGGCGCAGGAATTCTTCCGTTGTTCCGAAAAGGATCGGTTTTCCCGGAGCGTCCAGACGTCCTCTTTCGCACACCAGATTATATTCCACTAATTTATTCACCGCATGGTCTGATTTCACCCCGCGGATCTTTTCGATCTCAAGCTTTGTGACCGGCTGCTTATATGCAATGATCGACAATGTCTCCAAAAGGACATCAGTAAGAACGTGTTTTTTCGGCTGGGATGCCACACGGATCAGATATTCATACATCTCTGTCTTTGTACACATCTGATACGCACCGTCCAGTTCTATAATGCGGATTCCTCTGTCTTCGGCCGCATATTTATCCATCAGCTTATGTATCACCTTACGGGTCGTTGCTTCATCCTGTTCCAATGCTCGGGCAATCTTCCCGACCTCTACAGAATCCCCCATTGTAAAAAGAATCGCTTCAATGATTCCTTCCATCTGTTTTATTTTTAACTTTGCCATGTTCTCTTCCCTATACTTCTTCCACTTTCGATGTGATCATAATCTCATCAAACGGCTGATTCTGCTCGATAAAAATCACGCCTTCTTTCATCAACTGCAGGATTGCAAGAAATGTGACGACTACCTGCACCTTAGAACTTTGCTTTTTTAACAGTGCACGGAATCCGAATTTTCTATGAGATCTCGCATATTCCGTTACATAATCAAGCTTGTCCGGAAGTGTTACTTCTTCCTTCTCGATCTTGCCGAATTTACTTCGTACCGGGTCAACCTTACTTTCCTGCCGTTTCATCACTTCTTTGAAAATGCGGTTGAGCTGCACCAGCGTCAGATCGCCCAGCAGTTTATCCAGATCTACCGGCGGAACATATCCTTTCACTTCATCCGGGATCGATGCCGTCTTATACATGATCCGATCACCGTCCAGCTCCCGGTCTTTCAACTCATAGGACATGAATTTATACATCTTGTATTCCAGCAATTGTTCTACCAGTTCCTGTCTCGGATCCTCTTCTTCTCCCTCTTCGTTCACTTCTTTGGGAAGAAGCATCCTGCATTTGATATCCAGAAGCGTCGCTGCCATCACAAGAAATTCGCTCATAATATTCAGATCTTCTTTCTGCATGGCTTTGATGTATTCCATATACTGGTTCGTGATCTCAACGATTGGAATATCGTAGATATCTATTTTATTTTTTTCAATCAAATGTAACAGCAGGTCTAACGGACCTTCAAACACCTGTAATTTTACCGGAATTCCCATACACATCCTCCATTGTCACAACTTAATTATTATACAGGACATCTGAAAATTACTCAAGTCTTTATCTTTTATTTACTTTCTCTCATTTACATTTCTTCCGAAGTGCCGGACAGTTCAAGAACGATCAGTTCCGGCCAGTTCCACAATCTTACCGGCACAGAATGTGTTCCCAGTCCGCGGCTTACGACCACCGTCTGTGCTCCTTCCCTGTATATTCCTCCGGAGTATTTTGGAAATAGTGTAAAATCCGGTGAAATCACCCCGCCGATCCCCGGAAGCTGCATCACACCCCCGTGATAATGTCCGCTCAGGATCAGATCTGCTCCATATTCCAGATATTCCTGTATATATCCGGGATGATGTGCAAGCAGGATCTGATATTCCTCACCGTGCTCTCCTATACGGTCTGTGATCTCTTTTAACGGAAGGTCTTTCTTCCCCAATCTTGCATATGCCCCAAGCGGAATCTCCAACCCGGAGATTCTTACAGGTGCTTCATCCAATCTTACCGTCTCCGAAGCATTTTCAAGCATATATATTCCGCATGCTGTCAGTGCCTTCTTATATCCTTCATAAGACTGTTCATACTTATCCGGCAGTTCTTTCAGCTTCTGTTCATGATTACCATTCGCACAGTAGACCGGGCAGATTGCCGGAAGTTTTTCCAGGAAGCGTACCGTCCTGTCATAGGAATTGCCATCCTTTCTGACCAACATATCCCCTCCGATCAGGATCAGATCCGGATGTTGGTTTTTGATGCTTTCCAGCAAGCGCTCATTTTCTTTTCCGTACATCCGGTTGTGCAGATCACTCAGAAATATGATCTTCTTTGTCCCCCTGATTCCATTTAACTTCGGCGAACAAATCCGGTACTTCGTCAGACGGAAATCCCGCAGTTCTCTTGCCGTTTCTATCATACAGTATAAAATGAAAACCGACATAATTATCAGAATTATTTTTATCAATTTTAATTTCTCCTTTACATATTGATTTATTATATAATTCTTTCTGTTCATTTTCAATTAATTGTGCTAAAATTCATTCTTGTAGGTTATTCAATTCATTATAAGGAGGTTTTTGTTATGAATATACCAGAACGAATCTCCGCTCTTCGCGCATTAATGGAAGAACGAGGATATGACGTCTACATGGTTCCTACCGATGATTTTCATCAGAGTGAATATGTCGGCGATCATTTTAAAGTAAGAGAATATATCACAGGATTTACAGGTTCTGCCGGAACTGCTGTCTTCACAAAGGATGAAGCAGGCCTCTGGACTGACGGAAGATATTTTCTTCAGGCTGACCAGCAGTTAGCCGGAACAGGCGTAAAGCTCTATAAGATGGGCGAGCCTGGCGTTCCTACAGTAGAAGAATTTATTGCTTCTGCATTACCGGAAGGTGGTACACTCGGATTCGACGGACGTGTCGTTGCCATCGAAGAGGGAGCTGCACTGGAAGAAGCCGTTGCTTCTAAAGATGCCAAGATCAACTATTCCGAAGATCTTGTCGGAGAAGTATGGACAGACCGTCCTGCGCTTTCTGAAAAGCCGGCTTTCGCACTCGGCGAAGAATACACAGGTGAAAGTACAGAGAGCAAACTTGCACGTGTCCGTGAGGCTATGAAAAAGGCAGGTGCCGATGTACATGTTATCGCTGCACTTGACGATGTATGCTGGATCACGAATTTACGTGGAGATGATGTAGATTTCTTCCCATTATTACTTTCTTATGCAGTCATCACAATGGACGAAATGAAGCTTTACATCGATGAACGCAAATTAAATGACGATATGAAATCTGATCTTGCAAAGAACAACATCACCATCCATCCGTATAATGCAATCTATGAGGACATCAAGAACTTAGACACCGCATCTACTGTTCTGGTAGACCCGAACCGTCTGAACTATGCATTGTTCAACAACATTCCTGGCGGCACAAAGGTTGTTCAGCAGGTGAACCCGACGATTGCAATGAAGGCAAAGAAAAATGATGTCGAGATCAGAAACATCATCAACGCTCATAAAAAAGATGCCGTAGCCATGACAAAATGGATGTACTGGCTGAAGACAAATATCGGCAAGATCGAGATCACAGAGCTCAGTGCTGCTGCTAAACTGGAAACATTTCGTAAAGAACAGGAAGGTTACTTATGGCAGAGTTTTGAACCAATCTGCGCTTCCGCTGAGCATGCTGCGATCGTTCACTATGAACCGACTCCGGAGACCGATGTTCCTCTGACACAGAACGGATTATTCCTGACCGATACAGGCGGAGGATACTTAGAAGGTTCTACCGATATCAGCCGTACTTTTGCATTTGGTGAACTCACACAGCAGATGAAAGAAGATTTCACAACTGTATTACAGTGTAACTTCAATCTTGCACATGCCGTGTTCCTTGAAGGAACTACCGGATACAACCTGGATGTTCTGGCCAGAATGCCGGCATGGAGACGTGGCATCAACTTTAACCACGGTACCGGACATGATGTCGGATATCTGATGAACATCCACGAAGCTTCCTGCGGATTCCGCTGTGCGATCCGTGAAAAAGAACAGGCTCCTCTGATGGACGGACTTGTCATCACAGACGAACCTGGTATCTATATCGAAGGCAGCCACGGAGTCCGTACAGAGAACGAACTTCTGGTAAGAAAAGGTCCTAAGAATGAATATGGACAGTTCCTGTACTTTGAACCTATCACATACGTACCGATCGATCTGGATGCGATTATTCCTGAAATGTTAACCGATCAGGAGCGCGAGCAGTTAAATGAGTATCATAAGAAGGTTTATGAGATTGTTGCTCCGCATCTTAGTGATGAGGAACGTGAGTGGTTGAAGGAATATACCCGGGCTATTTAAATTTAGTTGGGATTTAATTTAGAAGGCATGACTACCCGGACCTGCATAAAAAGTAGGAAGCCGTTCCTGTTCAGGTTCCGTCGGTGGGAAATACTAAAGCGTCAAAATTATGCTAAAAACGGGCTTCCGAAATTTGCAACTCGCCATTCGGCTCAAACAAGCAAATTCCGAAAACCCAACGCATAATTTTGACGCTTAACTATTTCCAACACCTTCTTCACATTCACTGGAACGGCTTTCTACTTTTTATTCCGTGGGTGTCGAATGCCTTACCAATTAAATGGCAATTGCGTAACGGTTGTGACAGCGGAAGGTTACAGTAATCAGCTGTCATTAGCGGATTTTCAAGGCTTTT